>DASXPZ010000585.1:0-10183 GCA_036493275.1 Pirellulales bacterium | reverse complement strand
ACAACGAGCAAACTACCGTCTGGTTCGAAGTTCACCGAATCAACGGCGACGTCACTAGGCAGTAATGGGGTAAATCCAAAGTTGAACGATGGCCCCGAACCCGTTGTGTCGTCTGATAAGATCGTGCGATTTCCGGTCGCTGGGTCGATCCGCACCAGCGCCAGATCCTGGCCGGTGGAAACAAGATTCATGCCCACCACAATGTCGCCGGGATTCAGGGGCGCGGCCCAGGCAGTTGCTGAAGACCAAGTGCCGACGAGAATGGCAAAGGCTGTCCGAGCGCCGACAATAACAAGCCTGTGATGGCGCCGAAGATCGCTGCAATCGAGGCCGGATGGCCGATCCATAAAGCCCCCGCAATTCAAGCAGTAGTTGATTTCCCCCAATCAACTGATCGTATTCTCGCGCGCAGGCGATTGCGAGTTGCGGTTGGTTAATTCTTGTACAGAGTCTGCAACCGCGAAGCGAATTCGTTTTGAATTCGGGCGCAACTCTATGCCAAATGGCAGAAGAAGGGATTCGTCGCGCGCAAGCAGAAGCGACGCTCGATGACGATGCCGCGAGGGATCCCTTGAACGAAAGGGAAGGGCAGGGGAGCGCAGCCTTTGACACGCAGCTGGGCGGCCGAAACGGAGAGAGTGCGCACGAGTTGTCTGACTGACGGCGCTCCTGCACTTTCGTTTGCGTAGAGCGGACGTGATGGCGAGTGCACTCGCGGCGCGCCGGAGCGCGTTTTTGCGAAGCCACAGGAATTGACGCGCGGAGCAATACCTCGACCTAGCGATCGAATGCGCTTAGCGTTTGAACGTATCGATCAGCGAAGTCGCGATTTCGTTCGCCTCTTTGCCTTCCGGCGAAACGGTCGCCCAGATCGGGTCGGTAAGCACCACTAACGAGGTCGCCGCCAGCAAGACGTACGTCAGCGCGACCGACCACAGGCATGGTCCCCACATCTTGAACGCGGTGCCGGAGCTCGGTTTCAATCGTGGCACGCCGTGGCTGAGGTCGACGCTCCAGATCTCGTCGAGGATCAGGTGTGACAAGAACCCGACCAGGATGGCGCCGGCTTCATAAAACCGAATTGGCAGGCCGCCCGACGAGCAGAGCAAAAACGCCAACTCGGCAAAGATCATCGCGCAGGGCAAGCTGTGGAACATCCCGCGATGGACGCTGTAATGTCTCAAGATCCAGGCGATGCCGAAACGGATTGCCAGGTAAATGCCGGCCCCGGCCAGCACCATCGATTCGTGCGACATGCCCATATGGCGCCAACGATCGATCATCAGCATCGGCACCACGGCGGCGGCGAACGTCACGCTTTCTCGCAGCGGCCGGCCCGGACCGCTGTCGAGATCCGGAAGCATGCCGGCCACGCTGCACAGTCCGGTCGCCAACAGGCAGGTGGGAAGGGGGACGTCGTAGAGAGCCTTGGCGCCCACGCCATAGCCCACGCCCAAAATCGTGCTCGCGGTGATGTGAATTTTGAATCCCGGCATGGCGGGCGACCTCCGTGTATGATCCGCAAAGCCGGCGCGACCGGCGCGATATCGAGCCTGGGGCCAGCGCAAGCTCTGCCCAGGATTCGGGCGAGAACTGTACCCAACAAGCAGTCATCGGCCAAGACGGACTTGCCGATCTTTGCGGATTGCAAGGTCGACCGAAAGAATGGCCGAAAGGACTGACAAAGAGGATCAGCTGGCGCCCTGGCGCCGGCGCAAGCATGCTGGCGGCCGGGTGAGGTCTCAGCTTTCTAGCGACGCAATCCGCCGAGCCTCCCGAAGGGCGGCCGCCATCTCTCGGCAGCCTTCCCCCGTGCGGCGCCCCCCTGTTTTCGTCGTGAATTTTCGCCCGGATTGAAAACCGAAAAATCGGGTCGCGCTTCGCGAACTTACGATCAGGAAGTCGGCCAGAATTCTTTCTCCGAAGGGCTCCGTAGTGGGCTTCCGACGGTGGCGATGCGGGGGCGTCTGACGCCGCGAAACCACTGCCGATTTTTTAGCTCCCGGAGGCCACGTTCCATGTTGCATCGCAAGCTGATTTTTGTGCGTATCCAAGAAGCGGGGCCAGATAACGCCTGCGGGTCAAAACGCCAAAAACCCCGTAAAATCGACCCACAAAACGAACATAAGAAACATTATCGGACGTTGGGCGGAGGTTTCGCCGCAAACGGCCTGGTCCGCTCGACGACCAGTTTGAACTTCGGATCACGTCGGCTCTGTTCCGCCGATCGAACCATGTCAGGCCTGCGGTCCGATGCCTCGTGTGCGCCGCGCCGTGGGCTCGCGCAGGCGGGCGGCGCGCGGGCTCGGCGCTGCGCGTAAGTCATCCGAATCTCGATCTCCCGCGAATGACTCTGAAACGGTTTTTGCGAGCGCGATTTTTTGCGATCCTGGCGCGCCGAAAAAAATGAATTTTTGGCAGGGGAGCGACTGGCCCGAGAGACGGTTTTCAGGCAGGGGACCTGACAGGGGACAAAGTCACCCGCGGCCTGTCGAGGACGGGACAGCCCGGACGACCCGAACAGACGGCCAGCCCGGATAGTTCATCTTCGAGTCAGACGTCGACCGTGGAACGGCATACTAACCCGAAGCGCCAGCGAGGGCTCTTTGGGGCTTTTTTAGGATGAATTCAAGAGGCGTATACCTCAGGGCGGTTTTCACGCGCAGTCAAACCATCCGGGGGTTGCGGCGTGCGCAGCAAAAGTAAAACCACCTTTCAAGCCACGCTTATAAGAACCCTCGCTCGCGCTTCGCGCTTAGTGTGGAAGCTCTCCGGCTCGGCCTTGAGCTTCCAACAGCTCCCGACGCGGCAGCGTCGAACTAAAAGGTTTCGGCGGGGGTGTTTTGGGGGGCGGGACCTTCGAGGTAGGGACCCATCCGGCGGAACTTTTGGTACCGGTCTTCGATCAACTGTTCCGGCGCCTTGTGCAGCAGTTCGCGGAGCGAGCGGATCAGGTACATCTTCAGCCGGCTGGCCATCTGATGGTGGTCGCGATGGGCGCCGCCGATCGGTTCCTCGATCACGTCGTCCACCGCGCCCAGCCGCAGCAGGTCTTTCGACGTCAGCTTAAGCGCCTGGGCCGCCTGTTGGGCAAACGCGGCGTCCTTCCACAGAATTCCGGCGCAACCTTCCGGGCTGATGACGGAGTAATAAGCGAACTCGAGCATGGCCACTTTGTCCGCCACTCCAATTCCCAGCGCGCCGCCCGATCCGCCTTCGCCAATCACCACGGTAATCACCGGGCAGGCCAATCGCGACATCTCGAACATCGCGGTGGCGATCACCTGGGCCTGGCCGCGCTCCTCGGCGCCAATGCCGGGATATGCGCCGGGCGTGTCGATGAAGCTGATGATCGGCAGGCCGTACTTGGCCGCCATTTTCATCTTGTTGATCGCCTTGCGATAGCCTTCCGGGTGGGCGCAACCATAATTGCAGGCGATGCGATCCTTGAGATTGTTTCCTTTCTGGTGGCCGACGAGCATGACTTTGTACTCGCCCAGCTTGGCGAAGCCGGTGCGAATGGCGCGGTCGTCGCCGAAGGAACGATCGCCGTGCAGTTCGACAAAGTCGTCGAAGACCAGCTCGATGTAATCCAGCGTCATCGGCCGCTCGGGATGACGGGCGACCTGTACGATCTGCCACGGTTCGAGCTGGCTGTAGATTTTCTTCTTCAAGTCGGTCAACTCACGCCGCAGTCGGCGAACTTCTTCGCGCGCCGCCAGGCTGTCGTCGCCCGAGGCTTCAAGTTTTGCCAGGCGGGCTTCGAGTTCGTAAATCGGTTGCTCGAAAGCCAACTGCTGCAGAGAACGAGCCATATTAGAAACCAATGAGGAAAGTGTAGCGAAATGGTTTGTTGGTGGGGGCGAACGCGGCGCCCTCCCCTGCCCTGATGTTCGTCGCCGCCGACTGTCGACGCGTCGCCGTTAGATTACACGGAATCCACGGGAGCGTTAATACCAGCCGTCGCTTGTGAAAATCGACGAAAAACACAGGCGCCAGCAATCCTTTTTATAAGAGGCGATTACACGTTTTTCAGGCGAGAGAAGGAAACGCACGCCTCACCTCTTCCTCTAGCCTCTGGCCTCCGCTCACTCTACATCGGCGGTGTCCGCGCCTTCTTCGAATCCGGCGGGGATTTCGGGCGCGACGCGGAACATCGGCGTCACGCGCACCTCGCTGAGGAACATGGCCATCGACGCCGGCCGCTTATCGGGATTTTTGGCCATCGTCGACCGGATCATCTCGCCGAACTGGGGCGAGATATTGCGGTCTTGCGCTTCGAGCGGCGGGATCGGCGCCTTCAGATGCTTGGTCAGCAAATCATTGCTGTTGGCGCCGGTATACGGAGGTCGTCCGGCGATCAAATGGAAGATCGTGCAGCCGAAGCTGTAGACGTCGGACCGTTCGTCGAGCGCTTCGCCTCGAATTTGTTCGGGCGACATGTAACTGCGCGTCCCTTGCACTTTCTGCTTGCCGCCAAAGAAGCCTGAGAAGAATCCCTTCTTTTTGATGCGCACCGCCAGGGCAAAGTCGATCAGCTTTACGAAGCCCTTGCGGTTGACCAGAAAATTATCGGGCTTGACGTCGCGGTGAACCCAGCCTTGTTGATTGAAGTACGACAAGCCTTCGGCGGCCGACTCGACGATTCGCGGCATCAGAAACGCGACTTCCGTCCGAATGGTCTGCAAAATTTCTTTGATGTTGGGCGCGGGGAAATACTCCATCGCTAGATAGGGCGTGTTCTGATCGACGGCGTAATCGTAGACCTTGATCACGTTCGGATGATCGAGCGGCTTGCCGACCAGCGCCTCTTGCTTCATATAGGCGAAGTGTTCGCGATCCTTGCGAAAGTCGGAGAGCAGGATCTTCAGGGCCAGCCGCTTTTGATCGCGGTCGTTGATCACGGCCCAAACCTGGCTGGTCTGGCCGGTCTTCACGATGTTCAACAGGCGATACGGCCCGATGCGATCTTGACTTGTAAACGCCACGCCGTTGTCGCTCCTCTGTCTCTGAGCCCCCCCCCCTGCCCTCGCTTCAGTCTAGCTGAAAACAGCGACAGTCGGGAGAGTGCGGTAGGTTTCAAACCTTTGTCGCCAGGCAGCGCTCATAAAGCTCGCGGACGCGGCGGGTCATTTCCTGATGCCGGAATGGATCGGTGAAGCGGCGACGACCCTCGGCTCCCAGCGACATGCGCAGCCCCGCGTCGGCGATCAATCGCCCCAACGCGTCGGCCAGCGCCGTCACGTCTTGCGGCGGGATCAGAAAACCGGTCTCGCCGCTGATGACCACTTCGCGAGCTCCGTCAACGTCGTAGCTGACAACCGGCTTGCCGGCGATCAATCCTTGCGGAAGTACGCGCGCTAACCCTTCGCGCAGGCTGGCGTGCACAACGACGTCCATCGCGCCGATGTAGTTGGCGACTTCGGTCGGCGGCACCAGGCCGGCGAAGCGGATCACGTCGCAGAGGCCGGCGTCGGCCGCCTGGCGCTCCAGGTCGGCCCGCAAGATGCCATCGCCGACGAACAGAAACCGCGCTTGCGGATACGCTTTGACAATCGTTTGCGCGGCGCGGATCACGTCGGCGTGTCCCTTCAGATGGAACAGCCTCGCCACTTTGCCGATGACGACGTTCTCCGCACCGAAGCCGAGCGCGGCGCGCGTGGCGTCGCGACGCGAGTCGGCGTTCAGAAAAGGCTCGACTTCCATGCCGCTGTAGATCGTGGTGAACTTGGCGCGCGGCGCGACGCCGGCGTTGACCAGCAAATCGGTCATGGCGTCCGCCACGCTGACCAATGCATTGCAATGCCGCGCGGCGTGCTTTTCACAGCGCTTGAAAAACTCTCGCGCCAGCGCCGACTGATAAGGATGCCACGGGGCGCCGTGAACCGTGTGCACGATCGCCGGAATGCCGAGCGAGTCGGCGGCCAGGCGGCCCAACAGGCCCCCTTTGGCGCTATGGGTATGCACGACGTCGGGACGATAATCTCGCAGTGCGCGGCGGATTGCGCGGTAGCTGGCCCAATCGCGCGCGGGATGAATGCTGCGGCGGAGCGGGTCGATCATTGCCAGCGGAACGCCGTTGCGCCGCGCCCGGTCGAGCAAGTCACCTTCCGGTCCGATCGACGGACCGGTGACCAGCAGCACGTCGTCGCCGTAATCGCGCAGCAGATCCTCACAGTTCAACAGCGTGTTCTCCTGCGCGCCGCCGAGGATCATTCGTGTGATAACGTGAGCGACGCGCATCAGTCGATGCCAGTTGAATGAAAGCTTGAATGGAATAAAGGACAAAGCGCTCGAGTCAGTCGCTCGCGGCGCCATCCGGCGGATAATCAACGAAAACCAGGAACAAGCCTTGCGGCGGCGCCGTCATGCCGGCCTGACTGCGATCGGTCTCGGTCATCACGGCGGCCGGCCAGCATTCGGGCTTTGCCCCCCTGCCCACTTCGACCAGCGTGCCAACCATCGTTCGGACCATGTTGTACAAGAACCCGCTACCCGCGACTTCAAAAATGATAATGTTCGGCGACCCTGGCAGGCTTTCTCGCCGCAATGTGGCTTCGTGAATTGTGCGAACGCTATCGAGATCTTCCGGCCAGCGCGAGGCAAAGCTGCGAAAATCGTGCGTGCCGAGGAAGGCCTGCGCCGCGCGGTGCATGGCTTCGCAATCGAGCGGCTGGCGGACGTGCCACGAGTAGCGGCGGCGAAAGACGTCCGGAACCGGACCGTCGTTGAGGATATAGCGATAGCGCTTGGCGACCGCGTCGAGTCGGGCGTGAAAACCGATCGGCGCCTCTTCGACCCGCAGGGCCGAGATATCGCGCGGCAATTCGGCGTTCAGCGCGTTGCGCAATGTCTCGACCGAAAGGGCCGTGGGACTTTGAAAGCTGACGACTTGCCCCAGCGCGTGAACGCCGGAATCGGTTCGCCCGCTGCCGGCGACGCGCACCATGCCGCCCGTGATCCGGGCGAGCGCCTCTTCAAGGACCAATTGAACCGTGGTCTGGCCTGTTTGAACTTGCCACCCGGCATAGGCGCCGCCGTCGTAGGCCATGGTGAGTTTGAAAGCGCGCATGCAAGTTTTGCCGGCAGAACCACACTGAGGAACGCTCTTGTTAGTATGTGTGCCACTGCTGGCTTGTCCAGCAGTGCTTGCCGAAGGAAGGGCTCAAACTAGCGATGAGCGAGCCCAGCGAATATTGGCGTCAACTTGCGGGGCACTGGGGGCTGGCCCAGAGGCCCCAGTTCCCGCCCCCAGACCCCCACCCCCTTCCCTCTTCTCTGTTCTTCCATGATCAGCAGGTTGTGGAGAAGAGATGAATCGTCGCGAAGGCGCTTCACCTGCTGCGACCTTCGCGAACCACGTTTTGAAGCCGGTTGAAGATCTCGTCGAGCGATGGAAACGCCATCGCCGACACCCGCAGCTTCGCGCCCGTGATGTCGGAGATCTGCCACTGCCGGGCATTAATTCGCTCAATTCTCAAACTCGATTCATCAGCCAATGAAAAGTCGAACTCGTAGTCGTCGTGAAATGTCTGGATGACAAGTCGCGACCCATTGCGGCTGAGACTCATGCGCGAAACCTTATACCGCACAAATCGCTGCGCCGCGAGCGCGAGCAGACATAAGAAGATCGCTGCGAACGCGCCGTCTCGGACCGATAACACTCGTTGGTACGTCGGCGGGTTGACGTACAGCGTGAGCATCATCAATCCAACGAACGCCCAAGACCAGAACTGGAAGCGCCGAATGACATATCTAGTGTAAGACTCGTCGGCGCGCGTGATCAAATCGCCCATTTGGGTCTACGCACAAATATTCGCTGCGATCTGTTAGATCGGAGCCAGGTCTTGAACGCCTGCCCCTCCCTGCCCCACTGATGATTGACGATAATCGCGAGCGCGGCGTTTCTACCGTCATCCCACGCCTTGCGCCACGCGCGTGCGGGCCAATAGTTCGGCGATCTGCACCGCGTTGGTGGCGGCGCCTTTGCGGAGGTTGTCGCTCACGCACCAGAAAGCCAGGCCGTTCGGACTGCTTAAGTCTTGGCGAATGCGGCCGATAAAGACCTCGTCGCGGCCGTCGCAGTTGATCGGCATCGGATATTGCTTGGCGGCCAGGTCGTCGATGACTTTGACGCCGGGCGCCGCGGCGAACAACTCCCGTGCCTGTTCAGCCGAAATGTGCTTTTCGGTCTCGACCAGGATGCTTTCGCTGTGGCAATTGCTGACCGGCACGCGAATGCAGGTGGCGCAGACCTGGATCGACTCGTCGCCGAGGATCTTGCGCGTCTCGTGGACCATCTTCATTTCTTCCGACGTATACCCGGCATGCTTGTGCGAGCCGATCTGCGGAATCAGGTTGAAGGCGATGTCGTGAGCGAACGTTTCGTTCTGATGCTCGGCGCCATCGAGATGGGCGCGCGAGCCGTTCTTCAGGTCGCGCTGGCCCGCCACCCCTGCCCCGCTCGTCGCCTGATAAGTGCTGACCACCACGCGGCGGACGCGGGCCGCGTCGTGCAAGGGCTTGAGCGCGACGACGAGCTGCGTTGTCGAACAGTTGGGGCTGGCGATCAAGCCGTGATGTCCCTTGAGCGCGTCGGCGTTCACTTCGGGCACCACCAGCGGCACCTTGGGGTCCATCCGCCAATAGCCGCTCTCGTCGACGACGATCGTGCCGCGTTCGACCGCCCAAGGGGCAAAGTCGCGGGCCACTTCGTCCGGCGTGCTGCCGATCGCCAGATCGACGCCGGTGAAGGCGTCGGGGACCAACTCTTCGACCGGGCACTGCTGGCCGCGGAAGGTGATCGTCGCGCCGGCCGAGCGTTTGGACGCCAGGAACTTTACCCGCCGCGCCGGAAAGTTGCGCTCTTCGAGGAGGTCACGAATGATCCGGCCCACCGCTCCGGTGGCGCCCACAACGGCAATGCAATCGAACACGAAAAAATCTCCTGACGGGTCGAGTCGCTTTGGGGTGTGCGTAAATCGAGGCGGGAAGCGGCCGAGGGTAGGCCACCTTTTGGGCTCCCAGCCGGGTTTTATCGGGCGGGGGGAGCAACTTTTAGTGCTTGAGACAGTATAAGCCGGGCGGCGGTTCGGGGCGAGGAGGGAGCGCCCGAGTAGCAAATCGGCCCCGGAGCGGGCCGCGAAATCGCGTCAAACACCGCCAGCAACAACCAGTCCCAAAGGGACGATCGTCAATAGCCTGGGGTCAGCCGGCGCTTGCGCCGGCGCAGCCCCAGGTCCACGGAAAATAAGAGGATGGTCGTAAGTCCCGAAGGGACGACAGAAGCCCTACCCATTACAATCCCAACCGCCAGGCAGACTCACGCCCCATGCAGTCGACAGGCAATAGCCGCTCAGGATGGAACCACCGGCGCCGTCTTCGACTTTCACCGATACATGAAGATACCTGGCGCCGGAAATGATCTGCCAAAATGTCAGCGGGCTTACACGGATGGCAACGTGAGACCGCTCAATTTTCTGGGGAGCCCAAGCAGGGTCCTGATCGTAGAAGGCCGCGACGAATTGGTTTCTGTCACTTGCCCGCAGCAATAGCTTTTCAGCTTCGCTGTACTCTTGCGCTTGCAGCAAACGTACGAAGCGATTTGCCAATACGGTGGGCCGCGAGAGCCAGTAGACGCCGATGGCCGCAATCGTCACCGCCGCGAACATCGTTCGCAGCGAAAATCGGAACCGGCGGCGGCGTGGCGTGACGGGTGCTGACTCCATGCCGGCATTTTAGCTGCGCGCGCTTGAAAATGCTGCTCGAAGTCGCACTGCTGAACAAGTCAGCAGTGGCACGCAATGCGCTCAGATGACAGGGAATGCCTCAATACATTATCCAGCGATTTTGATCGAGCCGCTTGATTCCCGCCGGCAAAGGCGCCTTACCCAACGGCCAACCCCAGATCGTTGCTTCCGGAAACAATTCTCGCACGCGACGAAACTGGCTGCCGTCGGGATCGTGTTCCGGCGCGTACATCAGTGAACGCCATGGCTCGTCCCCTAGGAATCTTCGGAGCCATGGAACGTCGTGGAGCGTATCGGCGGGGTGTAACGCGACTTGCTTGAAGGGACTTCCATCGTCGAATCGGCGACTGATTTCTTGCCGCTCTCGCACGATGCTCCACTCGCGAGCGATCCAACCTAACGGCATAGTGAGCGCCGCAACCGCTAGAAGCATG
>DASXPZ010000584.1:0-4111 GCA_036493275.1 Pirellulales bacterium | reverse complement strand
CCGGACGCCACGAGTCGGTCGAGATGCCGCTTTCTACGCCCTGGCCGATGGTGCTCGCGCTGGCCATCACACTGGCCGCCGCCGGTTATGTGACCGATTGGGTGTTGTCGATCCTGGGGGGCGCGCTCTTTCTCTGCGGGATCACCGGTTGGATGTGGCAGCTATTCCCCGAACATGGCGAGGCCGAGCTCGCGTGGCGCCCTGTTGGGCAACGAGCGAAGCCGGTGAGTGAAGCGAAGCTTCGCGTTGAATCCAAACCCGGCCGGTTGATTCGCCGGATGCAGATTCCGGAGAAGGTTCATCCTTACTCGGCCGGCCTGCGCGGTGGGCTGGTGGGGGGCGCGGCGATGTCGGTCGTGGCGGCAGCGTATGGAATCGTCAGTGGCCGCGGGATCTGGTATCCGGTCAACTTGCTGGCGGCGATGTTGATGACCCGCTTTGGCGATGCCAGCGGTGCGCAGCTCGAAGCGTTCGACGCCACAGCGCTCGTAGTCGGCAGCGTGATTCATCTGATTATCTCGGCCGGAGCCGGATTGTTTTATGGCATCTTGCTCCCCACGTTGCCGCGTTGGCCCGTGCTGTGGGGCGGGATCGTGGCGCCGATTCTTTGGACCGGCGCCAGCTACGGATTCATGGGAGTTTTGAACCCGGTGATGAACGCGAGGGTCGATTGGCCCTGGTTCGTGGCTTCGCAATTCGTATTCGGCCTGGTGGCCGGGCTGGTCGTCGTCCGCTCGGAGTTGGTTCCGGCAGACAGCCGCGAAGTGCTGCTCGACGGCGCTGGCAAAAACGCTCGCGACGCGAAAAAGAAATGATCGCCATGTCCTTGCGTTTCAAAACAACTCGCGTTCAGACAATTGCCGCGGTGGGCGTCTCGCTATTCTGCGTGCTGGCGATCGCCGGCTGCGGCCGACCAACGGTGGCTGATGAGCCAGTGCCGCCGCTGCTGGTCAAAAAATTCGACGAATTGTTTGCGAAGAACTGTTCTGGCTGCCACGGCGCCGCGGGGAACTTCGGCCCGGCCCCACCGCTGAACGATCCCCTCTTTCTGGAGATTATGCCCGAGGCTGAGTTCACGCGCACGGTTCGCGAGGGGCGGAAGGGAACGCTGATGCCGGCCTTCGCGCGCGCCGCCGGAGGAACGCTCACCGACGAGCAAGTGTCGATTATATCGCAGGGCATCCGCAAGGAATGGGCAAAAGCGGTCGATATCCCGCCAGCCGCCACGCCGGACTACTTGCCGCCGGCCGGCGCAAACAATCCTCCTTCGCAATCGAACGTCGAAGCGGGAGAGAAGGTTTTCGTGCAGACCTGCGCGGGTTGTCACGGCAAGGGGGGCGTGGGAGGAAAGATGGCCGGCCCGTTGCGCAACGCCGCGTTCCTCTCGCTGATCAGCGACCAGGCGCTGCGGCGGATTGTGATCACCGGCCGCCCCGACCTGGGAATGCCGAACTTCGTCGCGCTCGGTAAAACGCTTCCCGGTGGGCAACCACTGACTAACGAGCAGATCGCCGACGTGGTAGCGCTCCTCGCTTCGTGGAGAACGCCTGATACTCAAACGCGAACAACGAAAACAGCGGCGTCCCAAACCGCGCGGCCCGACAAATAAATTGCGTTGCGGGAGCAACCAACCACTTTCAATAAAGAAACATACCACCGACTCACCAGGCATCGCGCCTCCATCGAACCATGAACGAATCAGAACCTAAAAAGCCGCCGGACGAGCCGTCGCTCGGTCGCCCACATCGGCGCAGCATGCTTGGCTGGTTGAGCGTCGGACTGGGGACATTGGCCACGGCGGCGGCCGGCGCGCCGATCTTGGGCTATCTCCTCTCGCCGATCCTGAAGACGCCCAAGAACGAATGGGCCGATCTCGGACCGGTCGAGAATTTTCCGGAAGGGCAAACGCGACTCGTTGATTTTATCGACCCGCTCCATCGGCCTTGGGATGGGGATTCGCAAAAGCTAGCGGCTTATGTTCGCCGCAGCGCCGAGGGGGAGTTCACCGTCTTCAGCGTCAACTGCACCCACTTGGGCTGTCCCGTTTCGTGGTTTCCGCAATCAGGTTTATTTCTCTGCCCCTGTCATGGCGGCGTCTATTACGAGAATGGCGAGCACGCGTCAGGCCCGCCGCCGCGCGGGCTGTACACGATCGAAAGCCGCGTGGAAAACGGGAAGCTGGCGATTCGCGCCGGTCGCCTCCCCACGCTCCAGGCGCCAGGTTGATTCTGACGGAGCACACAGCCCATGCGATCGATCGTTCAAACAGTCTTCAACTGGCTCGACCTGCGGCTCGGCATCCGCACGGCCATCTGGCCGGTGGTCACTCATCCGGTGCCCCGCGGGCTCGGTTGGTTCTACGTCTTCGGCAGCGCCACCCTCACGTTGTTCATCGTGCAACTGGTGACCGGTATCTGCCTGGCTGTGGTCTACGTTCCTTCGGCCGCCGACGCATACACCAGCTTGCAATATTTGAATAACGAACAGCCGCTGGGCTGGCTGCTGCGGGCGGTGCATTACTGGAGCGCGTCGGGCATGGTGGTGATGATCGCCCTGCACGCCACTCGCGTCTTTCTGATGGGCGCGTACAAATATCCGCGGGAGCTGACCTGGGTCTTGGGCGTGGTGCTGTTGCTCTGCACGTTGGGACTGGCGTTTACGGGCCAGGTGCTGCGCTGGGATCAAGACGCCTACTGGGGATTGGGTGTTGGTGTCGCGATGGCGGGGCGCGTGCCGCTGATCGGGCCGACGATCGTTCATATTCTTCTCGGCGGGCCGAATATCGGCGGCGAAACGCTCAGTCGTTTTTTTGGACTGCATGTCTTCGTGCTGCCCGGCTTGTTAATCGCGGCGCTTGCGCCCCACTTGTATCTGGTGGTTCGACAAGGGATCTCAGCCCGGCCGAAGCCTGGGCAGCCGGTCGATCCCGCTACGTATCAAGCGGAATACGACGCCGAACTGAAAGCGGGCGAGCCGTTTTTTCCGCAAGACGTGAGCCGAGACGCGATTTTCTCTGCGCTGACGGTGCTGGTCGTGTTCGGGCTGGCCGTGACGTTCGGCCCTAAAGGCCCCAGCGATCCGCCCGATCCTACGATCATCCAAGCCGAGCCGCGACCCGATTGGGAGTTCTTGCCGCTGTTCGCCCTGCTGGCGCTCTCGCCGCCTGAAATGGAAACGGCGCTCATGCTCGTGATGCCTGTCGTGGGGATTGCGATTCTGTTTTTGTTGCCATTCGTGTCGGGCAAAGGAGAGCGCAGCCCACGGCGCCGGCCGATCGCGGTGCTGTTCGTGCTGATATTCTTTGTGACCTACGCGGTTCTGGGATACTTGGGAAACGTGGCGCCATGGTCGCCGCAGATGGACGCCTGGAGCGGCGAGCCAGTTCCGGTTGCGATGGTCAAGGGACTGACGCCGCAACAACTGCTAGGCGCCGCGGTGTTTCAGAACAAAACCTGTCGCAATTGCCACGCGCTCGACGGAACCGGCGGCCAGCGCGGGCCGGATCTGACGTTCGTCGCCAATCGCCTCTCGCAAAAGGAATTGATCCGCCAGGTTCTGCAAGGGGGAGGCAACATGCCGGCATATGGTAAGCAACTCGGACCGGCGGAAGTCGATTCGCTCGTCGCCTTTTTGGAAACGCTACACTCAGCGGATGAGGCGCCGGTTCGCGGAAACCTAGCCGATAGCGCAGCCGCCGAAGACGCCGCCACAGCCGGGGATGCGTCGAAGGGACCGTGACGCGCCCAGGCAGGATGACTTGCGATGAATGAAAACGTCGAGGCATTCCTGCGAAGCTGGCCGTGGACGCCGTGGCCGGTATTGGTTTGCGCGGTGACGGCGATCGTTTATGCGCGCGGTTGGCGAGTTTTGACGCGAAGGGGCTCGGCCCACTTTGGGCCGACGCAACTGGCTGCGTTTTGGGGGGGCATGTTTGCGGTGCTGCTCGCGATCGCTTCGCCGCTGGAGCCGTTCGCGGACTTGCTCCTTTCGGTACACATGGCGCAGCACCTGTTGTTGATGATCGCCGCGCCGGCGCTCATCTGGCTGGCTGCGCCGCAGGCGCCCTTGACGTTGGGGCTGCCGGCGGCTGTGGTCGAGCATTGGTTGACGC
>DASXPZ010000583.1:0-5543 GCA_036493275.1 Pirellulales bacterium | reverse complement strand
GTTACGATAGATTCCATGTCCGATCCGCGCTCCATCCGCCGCTGGTTTCAGTACGTTTTTTGGCTCGCGCCATTGACTGCATTTGCGACTATCGCGCTTTGCGTATACGGCGGCTTCAGCAAGCTTGAGTCGCACCACTTGCGAAAAATGGCACAAGAACGCGCCGCTAATGCGGAGAGCATGTTTCTCGCTGAGATCAATGCCGTTGAGACAAAACATAGCGCTGGAATCGAGTTTTACGACATGGATGGCGCGGATGAGATGCTCTCTCGCCTTAAGCCGCTCCCCTATCTATATCTCGTTACCTTCCACCAAGCGCCTGTCTCAGCAACTGGACTGAAACACCTCGTCACCCAACCGAACTTGAAAGCGATCTGCTTTAACACGGTTGGCGTTGAGAACAAGGAGATTGAGGCCGTGGCAGCACTCCCGCATCTCGAATCGTTGGTACTCCGTCAAACGTCCTTAGGCGACACCGGCATCCGTCTGGCAAGCGCCATTCCAACACTTCGGCAATTGAAACTTTCGTACGGAAGAAGTCTCGTTCCTTGCCCAATGACCGATGCGGCGATTGATAACTTGGCCGACTGCACCCAGCTACGTGAGCTGACACTTGAGGGCGAATGGTTCAGCCATGACGCGGTCTCCCGGCTACGCAAAGCGCTGCCTGAGTGCGAAATCATCGTCGTGCGGTTTGAGAAAGAGGTTCAAGGTTCCTCGATAGGGCCATGACCCGCGCCCCTTAAGTCAGTGCCATTCCACCCTAGCACCCGATGACAGCGACCAACTCATTCCTGGGACACTACCGCCCGGCGGCGCCGCTGGTCTCGCGAGTCTAGCGACGATATATTTACGTCTCAAAGGCTCACCGCCCGTCGCTCAATTTAGACGATATTCTCGGGCCGCGGCGGCGCTATTTTTTCCCTCCGTTTCCCCCTGCCCGCTTTATTTCATGCCTACGATCGAGCGTCCTTTGACGGCCACGGCCGATTCGTTTCCGGTTTTGCGAACCCAGATTGCCGGGCATTCGGTCTATAAGCTGGCCGAAGAGTTCGGCACGCCGGTTTATGTCTACGACTCCGCCACGATTCTCCAGAGGATCAATGAGTTGCGGGCCTTCGATACGATTCGCTTTGCCGTCAAAGCCAACTCGAACCTGGCGATCCTCGATCTGATGCGCCGCGCCGGGGTGCTCGTCGAGTGCGTTAGCGCCGGTGAGATTCGCCGCGCCCTGGCCGCCGGTTACAAGCCGCAGGGCGATCCCCCGCCGATCATCTACACCGCCGACGTTTTCGATCGTGAAGCGCTCGAACTGGTCACTGCGCTGGGGTTGCACGTCAATTGCGGCTCGCCCGACATGATCGACCAGCTTGGCGAATCGGCCCCCGGCAGCGCGATCACGCTGCGCATCAATCCCGGCTTCGGCCACGGACACAGCCAGAAGACCAACACCGGCGGCGAACAGTCGAAGCACGGCATCTGGCACGAGCAGCTCGAAGAATGCCTCCGCCGCGCGGATCATCATGGACTGCAAGTCAGCGGGCTCCATCTCCACATCGGCTCGGGGACAGACCTGGAACATCTCTCGCAAGTTTCTGGCGCGATGGAAAAACTGGCCGCCATCGCCGGACGTTCGATCACCAAGATCAGCGCCGGCGGCGGATTGCCGGTGCCGTATAAGGCCGGAGAATCGTACGTCGATATCGACGTTTACTTCGGCCTGTGGGACGCCGCCCGCAAGCGAATGGAAGCGGCGCTAGGTCATCCACTACATATGGACATCGAGCCGGGCCGCTACCTGGTGGCCGAGAGCGGGTTTCTGATCAGCGAGATTCGCGCCGTCAAACAGATGGGGGGCAACACCTTCTATCTGCTCGACGCCGGGTTTAACGATCTGGCGCGGCCGATCCTATACGGCGCCTATCACCCGATGTCGATCGCGCCGCGCGCCGGCGACGGCCATGAGCGAGCGCTGCGCGAGGTCGTCGTCGGTGGGCCCCTCTGCGAGTCGGGCGATATCTTCACGCAGTCCGAAGGAGGCTTTGTCGCCAGCCGCAAGCTGCCGGCGGCCAGCGTGGGCGAATTGCTGGTGATCGAGAACGCCGGCGCGTACGGCCGGGTGATGAGTAGCAATTACAACTCGCGGCCATTAGCGCCCGAAGTGCTGCTGCGCGACGGCCGCGCGTATTTGATCCGCGCCCGTCAAACGTTCGATGATCTGGTTCGCGGCGAAGTGATTCCCCCCGCCAATTGACACGTGCGGCCTCTGCCAATTGGGCGCCATCAGGCAGAGAGTCGCGCTCCATCTCGCGCGCGCTCGGCTCCCTGAACCGCGTAACTCCGCCATTTCTCCACTGGACGGTCGCCGAACGCAAGCTCGCGTTGACCCCTCGGGCGGCGCGTTCTAGAATCGGTTTTGAGGCTGCAAGCGGCCGCAATTCTTTACTTCATCTCACTTTAGCGATACTGGAGCACGGCATGGCCACTCGTCCGGCCACGGCCCTGGAGTCGTCGCGCGGGCGATTGAGCCAGTTGCGATTGAGCCTGCCGAGCTGGCTGGTGTCGCTAGTGATCCATACGTCGCTGTTGATCGGACTGCTGCTTCTGGCCCACAACCCTCCGCGCGGTCTCCCTGGTCTGGGAGCGTCGTTCGAAGGGGTCTCGATGGGCGAGCAAGAAGGGGAGAATGGCGAGGGAGGGCACGGCGGTTTCTTCGACGACGAGCCGCCGCTGGGCAGCGGCGAAACGATCGATTTTAAACATGGCCCTGTCGGCGAGAGTGGCGGCGCGGCTGCGCTCTTTGACGAACAACCACCGGTCGACGCCACCGGAGCGCTGCCGGCCTTGGCCTCGGCTGGCGGAACGGGCGCGGGAACCGGCCCTACCGCGGGCGATCTGGGAGGCGCCACCGGCGCCGGCGGATTTGCCGATGGCGCGCGCGGCGGCAAAGGTGGCGCGGGAACAGGTCGCGCTGGACCAGTCGGCGGTCGGGCTCGCACCAAGGTCTACGGCATCGAGGCCGACGGCTTCAAGTTCGTCTACGTCTTCGATCGCTCGGGGAGCATGGGAGGCTCAGGCAACAATGGGCCGTTGAACTCGGCGAAGCGGCAATTGCTCGCTAGCCTAGAAAACTTGCACGAAAATCACCAGTTCCAGATCATCTTCTATAACGAACGGCCGATCATGTTCGGCATCGCCGGCCATCCGGATAAGCTGGTCTTTGGCACGCGCGCCAATCGGCTTAGCGCGGAAAGGTTTGTGGAAGCCGTGACCGCCGACGGCGCCACGCAGCACGAAGACGCCTTGTGGGCCGCTTTGCGTTTGCAGCCCGATGTGATTTTCTTTCTGACCGACGCGGACCAGCCGGCGATGTCGCCCGAGGCGCTGGCCAAGATCAAGCGTGCCAACAGCGGGAGCTGTTCGATCAACACGATCGAGTTCGGACCGGGTCCACCAATGCGCAAAGACAATTTCCTGGTGCAGTTGGCGCGCGAAAATAACGGTCATTACAAGTACATTGATGTCGCACGCCCCATTGTCGACGAATAACCGACGGCGCCGCGGTCTCGCGGAGGCGCAGGGGGCGAGCGTTTTGCTGCGCGCCGGCGCGCTGGTCGTGGCCACCCTCGGCATTCTCTTCTTACTCGTGGGAATCGCCGCGGCGGAAGACGCCGTCTATCTTTCCGCCCCTGGCAATCCGCAGGGAACGGTCAAATACGTCGGCCGCGTGATCGATTACAGCGGCCGGGAACTGGTCCTTGAGACCGATGGCAAGGAGCGGCGTTTTCCGGCCGAACAGGTGGCGCGGATCGATAGCGACTGGACCGGCCCTCACCAGACGGCCGATGAGCTCTTCGCCCGCCGTGATTTCGAAGGCGCGCTCGTGCAATACGAAGCGGCGCTAAAAGCCGAAAAGCGATTGTGGGTCGAGCGCAAGATCGCCTCGCAGATGATTCTGGCGCTGCGCAACCTGAATCAGACGCGGCGCGCGGGAGAGTTGTTCCTGACTCTGTTGCGAAACGATCCGGCCACTCCGTACTTTGCCACGATCCCAATCGTCTGGGTCCCCGGCCAACCGCCGGCCGATCTGGAGACGCAAGCCCGTCGCTGGCTGGAGAGCGACGCGCCGACCGCGCGGCTGTTGGGAGCAGGCGCGCTACTTTCGACCAATCAGCGCGCGACGATCGTTCGGCAACTCGAAGAGCTTGCGGCGGCGACCAAGGACGCGCGGATCGCGGCCTTGGCGCGCGGACTGATCTGGAACGCAACCTTCGCCGGAGCAAGCGAAAACAAGCTGCGAGCCTGGAGCGAAGAGGCCGAGCGTTTCCCGCCGGCGCTGCAAGCCGGACCTTACTTCGTGCTGGGTCGGGCTTTCACCCAGCAAAAACTTCTGGATGACGCCGCGCTAGCGCTGCTGCGCGCGCCGCTACTCTCTCCGGAAGACCGCGGTTTGGCCGCCAGCGCGCTGCTGTTGGCCGCCCGCGCGCTGGAGCAGGGCGAGCATCCAACGGAGGCGGCGATCGTCTACAGCGAATTGCTCACCGAGTTTCCGCAATCGCGCCCCGCGGCTGAAGCCCGCGAGAGCTCGAAATTAGCCGCCGCGACGGCGGCGCCGCGGCCCGCCACGGGTTTGCCGCCGACGGCCAGCGTCGACGCGCGGTATCTCGATGCGCTCCGTCAGCGGCGATTATTCCGACTGGCCGAAAAGTTCTGTCGCGATCGGCTTGGGCGCAAGGAGCTGGCCGAACCGGCCCGGACCGACCTGACGCTCGAGCTCTCGCGCACCTTGGTCGATGAGGCGCTACAGGCCGAAGGCGCCTCGCGCGAAAGTCTATTTCAACAGGCAATCGCCGCCGCGCGCGATTTGATCCAAGCGGCGCCCAAGAATCCTCGCCTGCCGCAACTTCGCGTGCAGCAAGGGCTGGTCGAACGCGCCTGGGGTGAACTGTTGCGCCAAGAGGCCGAGACCGCGGGAAACGCTCCCGAGGCCTTGACCCCAGCCCGCGAGCATCTATGCGCCGCCATCGCCGATTTGCGCGAAGCGGGAACGACGACGACCGAAGCGCTCCGCGCCGCAGCTCCGCTCGGCAAGGCAAAGCGCAATGATTGGAACGCCGCGGAGCTGCGGTCGCTCGACAAGAACATTCAGTATCAAACGGCCCGCGCGCTGCGCAGCCTGGCCGAAAGCTACCCGGCCGATAGCGCGGATCGCGCGAGCGCGCTCGCGCAAGCAGTCGACTTGCTGGGACCGCTTTCGCAGTTGGACGTTTCCGAGCCGCTCGCCTGGTCGAGCCGGCTCGACGCCGCCACTTGCCAGCGCTTGCTCGGCAATCTCGAATCGGCGACGCGTCGTTTGGATCAGATCGTCGAGCAAGAACCGCCGGAGCGTGTCGCCGCGCGCGTGCTGTGCGAGCGGTTGCGCGTGGCGATTCACGAAAAACGAATGGATCAGTCGATCGAGGCGCTCGACAAATGGCGGGCCGAGGATCACGCGCCGCTGGCCGATCTTGATTACGCCGCCCTAGAGATTTATCTCGCGCGGT
>DASXPZ010000582.1:0-7623 GCA_036493275.1 Pirellulales bacterium | reverse complement strand
TCCTCGACCATGCAACAGCGGAAGCACCTGCAGACCGATCATTAAAACCGCGGCAATGAGCACTACCCAATAGAACCGGGCGCTAAGGCCGCGGGACCCCTCGCGCAGCGGTCGAGGCAACTGAGACAAGTTCGACATGGTGTTTCTCCCGGAGACGCAGCGTCGCGAGCCATCTGAAACATAGCTCGCAAAACCAGGTCGGGCGCCAAAAGAAATGGAGCAGCATGTCGCGTGCCGTTGGCGCCTGGTTTCACCGCCTCAGAGGGAGCAGTCCTCGTTACGAGGCCGCCTTGGCGGGAGCTTCGTAACGCCCGAAGATCATCCGGCCGGCGCTCGTTTGCAGCACGCTGGTGACCGTCACGCTGACCGTCTTGTTGAGGTAGTCGCGCCCCCCTTCGACGACGATCATCGTCCCGTCGTCCAGGTAGCCGACGCCTTGGCCCGCCTCTTCGCCCGGCTTGACGATCCGCACGTCGAGATGCTCGCCGGGGAGAAAAACCGGCTTGAGCGCATTGGCCAGATCGTTGAAATTGATCACGTCCACGCCCTGCACTTGCGCCACCTTGTTCAGGTTGTAGTCGTTCGTCACGATCTTGCCGCCAAGATGTTTGGCCAGCATCACTAGCTTCAGGTCGACTGGGTGGTTGGCGAATTCGGGCAGTTCCCGATCGTACATTTGCAGGTCAACGTTGCTGTTGGCCCGCAGCTTGTTCAGCACGTCCAGGCCGCGCCGCCCGCGGCTGCGCCGCATCCGATCGTTGCTATCCGCGATATTCTGCAATTCGGCCAGCACGAAGCGGGGCATAATTAACTGCGCGTCGAAGAGCTTCGTGTCGACCACGTCGGCGATCCGGCCGTCGATCACCACGCTGGTGTCGAGGATGTAGGGCTTGACCCCCTTCACTTCTTTGGCGAACTCGACGTACGGAATGATAAAGCGGAAGTCATTGCGCGTTTGCATCAATAAACTGATGCAGACGTAGCACAGCACCATTCCCAGCACCAGGTCGAGCGTCGGCCGGTAGATATCTCCCAGCGGCAGCGGCGCCAGCGCCAACCGCACGACATACGCCAGAAACAGGCCAACGATGGTGCCGAAATAGACCGACGAAATGACTTCCAACTGCTTGTGCCGGATGAGCGAGTCCAGGACGATTACCGCCAGCGCCAAGCCGACAAATCCCCCCAGCACCAACCACGGCACATAGACCGGCGTGTCGATTGGAAAGGATTTCGAATTGATCAATGAGGCGCCCATGCCCGCCGCCACCATCACGAAGATGCAGCGCAGCACGACCAGCGCAACGCTGGCGTCTGGATTCTTCGGACGTTGCGGCGCCACGGAATTCGGCATGATCAAGTTTGCCCGTCGGGTGGGAGGCGACTACCCCGCCGCCAGCGGAGAGCGCCCTTGAGGGAAGGCGTGCCTATCCATCTTATCACGGCTGGCTCAGAGGACTAGCAGGCGCCCGATCCGGCCGTGGCCTGCTAATTACGCTTGGGCCCCGCAAAAAGCCGCGAGTATTCTTGCTGCGCGTAGCGATCGGTCATGCCAGCCAGGTAATCCCCCACGCTCCGCTGCCAACCAATCTGACCGGCCCGATTCCGATAACTCTCCGGCAAGAATTCCGGCCGGGCGAGGTAACCATGAAACGTTTCACGCAGCATCTGCTGCGCCGTGTCGCGAATCCGCAGCAACTGTGGATCGCGGTAAACGCGCCCGGCCAGGAATCTCTCTAACTCTAGCTTTTTTTCGGCCAGCTCCTGGCTGGGGCGGACCAGTAGCGGCGCGGCCTGGGCCGCCTCGACCGAATCGACGCCGCCTTCGCCCAGGCGTAAGAGGGTTTGTTCCAGCAGATCTCCTACCTGCCAGTCGATCAATTCATGCAAGATGGCCCGGCGGAGCTGCGGGGCGTCGAGCGCCGTCGCCCGCTCGCGGACCCGTTTTTCGGCCTCGCGCCATAGCGAGAGCTCCAGCAATTCGCCGATCGACAATAGCCGCAGCTCCAGCGCGTCGTCGGCGTCGTGCGTGTCGTACGTCACGCTGTCGGCCGCGTCGACCACCTGCGCCTCGACGGTTGGACGATTCTCGGCCCGCTCCTTCATCGTGCGGCTGAGTTGGCCGTCGAGGGTCTCGAAACTGAGATTCAAGCCTGGAAAGGCCGGGTAGCGCTGTTCCAACTCGGTGACGATTCGCAGGCCGTGTTGATTGTGGCAGAAGCCTCCTTGGTCGATCAGGCATTCGTCGAGCGCCTGCTCGCCTGAATGCCCGAAAGGGGGATGCCCCAAGTCGTGCGCCAGGGCCAGCGCCTCGACCAGATCTTCGTTCAGTCGCAGCGCGCGGCCCAGCGTGCGGGCGACCGAGGCGACTTCGATCGTGTGGGTCAGCCGGGTGCGGTGATAATCGCCCGATTCGCCGGTAAATACCTGCGTTTTCGCGCTCAATCTTCGATAGGCGGCGCTATGAACAATCCGATCGCGATCGCGCTGAAATGGACCGCGATAAGAATGCGGCGGCTCCGGATAGCGCCTGCCGCGGCTGGCCGCGCTATGCACCGCGTAAGGCGCAAGGAGCAGGTTCTCGCGCTCGAAGAAATCGAGCGCGCCCAGTTGGATCGACGTATGGGCGGCCGGTGTCATGGCGTTTTTAAACTGCTCGCGAGAAGCTCCCACAGGGCGTCGAGCGATTGCGAGATTACGGCCACGCCGGCCAGCACCGGCATAAAGTTCGTGTCGCCGCTCCAGCGCGGAACGATGTGCCAGTGCAGATGCCCGGGCACCCCGGCGCCGGCAACTCGCCCCACGTTCAGGCCGATATTGAATCCTTCACAGCGCAATAGTTTTTCGAGATGGGCGGTACAGCGGCCGATCATTTCCAGCGATTCAAGTTGCTCTTCGCCCGAGAGCTCGTCGAGCCGGGCTTTATGCCGGCGCGGACAGACCAGCAGGTGGCCGTTGTTGTAGGGGTAGCGATTCAGGACGACGATCGTCTCGCGGCCCCGATAGACGAGCAAGTTTTCTCGATCGGCGCCGCTGGCGACGTCGCGGCACAAAAAGCAGTCTGGATCCGCGCCCGGAAGGAAGTCGAGCGGCTCGGCGGGAGCGGGAGTTTTGGCGGTCTCGCCCTGGATATACGCCAATCGCCAAGGGGCCCAAAGCTGCTCGTTTTTCAAGTCTCGATCTCCCAAAAACCGAAAGGGGCGATGCCGCGATTCGTTCTGCCGCAAGGCGTCTCGCATAACGTGTCGCCGTTGGTAAGCCTATATCAGAAAGCAGGTTATGGCAAGACGGAGTGCGGCGGCGCAGGCCGAAAGCAAAGTCGTATGATCGGGTTCTGCCGCCGGCGAAAACCGCTCTTTCCCAAGCGCCTCGCGCAGCCTCATACTGCGGTTTGCGTCCGCGGTTGCGGTCCACATTCTCTTTTTTGCGTTTCTCGCCCATGTCATTTCGCGTTGACCTCTCGGTGTTCCGCGGCCCGCTCGATTTGCTTTTGTACCTGGTGCGGAAGCACGAGATGGACATTCTCGACATCCCGGTGGCGCCGATCACGGATCAATTTCTGGAGCATCTGGCGGTTCTCGAACAGATCGATATCGCGGCGGTGGGAGACTTTTTGGAGATGGCCAGCATGCTGGTCGAATTGAAGTCTCGCATGGTGCTCCCGGCCGCCGACGAAGTAGACGAACCGCTCGAAGACCCGCGGCAAGACCTCGTCCGCCGTCTGTTGGAATACAAGCAGTTCAAAGACGCGGCCAGCATTCTCGACGAGCGCAGCCGCGAGTGGCAGGAGCGATTTCCGCGGATGGCCAGCGAACTAGCGCCGCGCGACGGTGACCCGGCCGACCAGCCGATCCGCGAATTGGAGCTGTGGGACCTGGTCAGCGCGTTTGGCCGTTTGATCCAGGAACAGCAAAGCAACAAGCCCTCGAGCATCGTCTACGACGACACGCCGATCCACGTCTACATGGAACGGATCGGCAGCATGTTGAACGCGCAACAGCGTGTGGCGTTCACCGAGTTGTTCCAGCCTGGCATGCACAAATCGAGCCTGGTCGGCATGTTCCTGGCGATATTGGAGCTGGTCCGCCATCACGGCGCGCGGGCGGAACAGAGCGACCTGTTCGGCGAAATCTGGATTCTGCCGGTCAAGGAAACGAGCGAGGGCCAAGGGGACGAAACAGGGACCGCCACGTCAGAGCCCTCCGTCTAAAATGAGCCCCGTCCTGCTGTGGCTGGCATCCTCGAAGCCGGCCTTGGTCATCTTTTCTTGTGACGTAGACCGGTCACAGGAATTAGTAGTCGTATTCCTCTGCGTCGCCCGGCAGGGTTGCCCGGCGCTCGATCTGGTTTACACTGGTCGATTCGCTGCGGCCCGGGTCCAGCGCATCGGGTATTGCGAAGATTCCCTCGCGCGACAGGCGTCAGGCTTCTGAAGGCGTGAACCCCGGCGCTGTTTTGCGTGACTGTAATTGCTTATGGTTCAAAACGCCCCCATCAAGACGCTCACCCACCGTGGAATGACGGTCGAGGGGTATTCGCGCGCGGCGGTGCAGACCTATTGGCGAATTCCGGAATTGAAGCTCGGCTTTGATTTTGGCGCCCAGCCCTGGTCGTTCATGGCGACCGGGACCTGGTTCGTTTCTCACGCCCATCTCGATCACATCGCGGCGATTCCGGTCTATGTGGCCCGCCGACGGATGATGAAGATGGAGCCGCCCACGATCTACCTGCCGGACGAAACCGTCGAGCACGTCGATCGGATTTTGAAATTATTTACGCGGCTCGATCACGGTCGGCTCCCCTGCAAGCTGGTTGGCGTCAAGCCGGGGGACGAAATCGAGATCTCGCGCGAGCATGTCGTGACCGCTTCGGCCACGCGGCATCGCGTGCCTTCGCTCGGCTTTGTCGTCTGGGAACGGCGGCGAAAGCTGAAGCCCGAATATCTCAACCTGCCGGGCGAACAGATTCGCGACCTGCGGCTCGCCGGAACAGAAATCACCGAAGAGCGTCGCACGCCGCTGGTGGCGTACGTGGGAGATAGCGCGCCGGAAGGGTTGGACGCCTGCCCGGCGATGTTCGAGGCGCAGGTGCTGATCACCGAAATGACGTTCGTCTCGCCGCGGCATCGCAAAGACAAGATCCACAAGTACGGCCATATGCACCTCGACGACATCGTCGAGCGGCGCGAGCGCTTTCATAACGAGATCATCATCGCCTCGCACTTCAGCACGCGCTACCACGCGCGGCAAGTCCGGCATTACGTCGAACAGGCCTTCCCGGACATGCTGCAGGGAAGATTGCATCTGTGGCTGTGAGCCGATTGCGATCGCGTTCCTCTCGGTCGTGACGTTGACGCTGCTTCAGGCTGGACAAGCCAGCGGTGGCGCCCACTAGGACTTTGCAGTCGCCCTGGCTCACAGAGCTGTTCGGTTGCTACCGCTCTCGTCTCGCACCATAATGCTGATCCACACGCACGCCTCGTTCATCCAGCGACGCGACGGACTCCTCGACTGGCAGCCCGCCCTCGCGCATCGAAAATCAGAACCTGCATGGACCAGCTCGGCGGCTACAATCCTTACGCGCTCGATCGTTCCGGCATCACCGCGCCGCCGGTCAGTTTGTTCGCGGCGCTCAGGAAGATCGGGCCGGGCATCATCCTGGCCGGCAGCATCGTCGGCACGGGCGAATTGCTGCTCACCACGTCTTTGGGCGCGGAGTACGGCTTCGCCTTCTTGTGGCTGATTTTGTTTAGTTGCGTGGTCAAAGTTTTTGTGCAGATCGAATTGGGGCGCTATGCCCTGTCGTCGGGCGAACCGACGCTGGCCGCGCTCGACAATCTGCCCGGCCCGCGTTTTGGCGCTCACTGGCTCGTCTGGTGGTGGTTCATCATGTTGATGTTCACCGTCTCGCAGTTGGGGGCGATGTGCGGCGGCGTAGGGCAGGCTCTCCACCTGGCGTTTCCCGGCGTCACCGAGGCCCTGGCCGGCGGAATCGAAACCTTGTCCCCCGCCCTGGCCGAGGAGGTGCGGCTGCGGCCTGAACATCCTTGGGCGATTGTCACAGCCGTAGTCGCGGTGCTGCTGTTGCTGCGCGGAGGCTATAAGCGGATCGAGCACATCACCACGTTTCTGGTCGTGAGCGTGACGATGACCACCGTCGCCTGCGTGGCGCTACTGCCGAGCATGGGATTCACGATCGGTTGGGAGGACCTGCAGGAAGGATTTTCGCTGAAGGTGCTGACGCTGTCCCCCATGGCGATCGCCGCAGCGTTTAGCGCGTTCGGTATCACAGGCGTCGGGGCGTCGGAATTGTACGCCTATCCCTACTGGTGTCTCGAAAAAGGCTACGCCCGCTTCGCCGGTCCGCGCGACGACTCGCCCGAGTGGGCCGCGCGAGCCAACGGTTGGATGCGCGTGATGTATCTCGACGCCTGGGTGAGCATGGTGGTCTTCACGGTGGCAACGGTGGCGTTTTACACGCTTGGCGCCGTGGTGCTTCACCGGCAGCATTTGGTGCCCGAGAAAACGCAGATGATCGCCACGCTGTCGGAGATGTACGTTCCGGCGTTTGGTAAGTGGACGAAGATCGCGTTTTTGATTGGCGCCTGGGCGGTGCTGTTCAAAACGCTTTACGTCGCTTCGGCGTCGAACAGCCGCCTGACGGCGGATTTTCTGGGGCTGGCCAGGTTTGTACACTACAAGAACGCCGAGCAGCGCTCAAAGTGGATCACCCGCTGCTGCGTCTTTTATCCGCTGTTGGGGCTCGCCTGGTACCTGTGGATGCGAGATCCAAGGGCGATGACTATTCTGGGAGGGTTTGTGCAGGCGGCTACGCTGCCGATCATCGCCGGGGCGGCCATCTTTTTGCGCTATCGCCGTCTCGATCAACGACTGGCGCCGTCGCGGTGGAGCGATCTCTTCTTGTGGCTGGCGTTTCTCTCGATCACGGCCGTGGCCTGCTATGCCATCCCGCAGCAAGTCATGCCATTTTTTACCAAGGCCCCGTAGGAACCAGCAGAATACGCCGCTGATTGAATGCTAAACTTGTGGAGCATTTTTCGCGAGCGCCGTTTGCTTTGGAGTCCTGCAATGAGCCGGTGGGTTTTTCGGTTGTGCCTGATCCTGGCGGTGGGTTGTTCGACGGTCGGCGTTTCGCGTCCTGCTTTTGCGGCGGACGACGACGATGCGCTCGACTGGGAGCCCGAGACGACGCACGTCTTTGCCGTCGGCTTGCTCCAGTGGAAAGACCCCAACATGTGGAGCTCGTTCCCGGCGGCGATGAAACACCGCCGCGACAAGCAACTCGTCGATTATTTTCGCGCGGCGGGCGTGCCGAAGGACCAGATCATCTACCTGTGCGACGCCGAGGCGACAAAGCGCCGTATCGAGCAAGAATTCGTCAAGCTATTGGACGAAACCGACGACGGCGATTTGCTGATTTTCTACTTTTGCGGCCACGGCTGGCGCGACCCAAAAACGTCGTTTACCTACTTTGCCAACTATGACGCCGGGGCCAAGGTTTCGAGCGCCTGGGACGTTCGCACGATCTTCTCCACGATCGAAAAACATTTCGAAGGCGACCGGGCGCTGCTGCTGGCGGATTGCTGTCACTCCGGCGCGCTCT
>DASXPZ010000581.1:0-4362 GCA_036493275.1 Pirellulales bacterium | reverse complement strand
TTCAAGACGCGGCTGGCCGATCCGCTGGAGATGCAGGACTTTCGCATTGAGGACTGCGCGTACGTCACCGGAGCGGACTCGGTCTATCCAGCTTATCCGTCTCGGCTATCAGCCCGCGACATGGCGAGGTTCGGCCTGCTCTTCTTGCGGCATGGCGCCTGGCAGGACAAGCAGATTATTCCGGCCGACTGGGTCAAGGAGAGCACGACTTCCTATTCCGACGCCGGCGACCGCGGCGGGTACGGCTATTTGTGGTGGGTCGCCAAAGACGGCAAGCACTTGCCGGGCGTCCATCTTCCAGCGGGCTCGTATTCGGCCCGCGGCGCGCATGGACATTACATTCTGATCGTCCCGGCGCTCGACCTGGTGATCGTGCATCGCGTCGATAGCGACGTGGCGGGGCGCGAAGTTTCGGCCGCAGAGTTCGGCAAGTTGGTCAGCCTGATCCTGGCCGCGCACGATTGAAAAATGGCCGAGGCGGGCGAGTAGCCAAGCTGTCCATGGTGCTGCGCGTTCCTACAATAATCGTTGCGACCGGCGTTTTCGGTCCCATTCAGCCTCGCCTCCAGCGTTTGGGCGCCTTTTGCATTGCTGGCGCCGCTGGCGCTCTCGCAATCCGCAGGCGCCGCTAGCAAGCCATGCGGTATAGTCCAATGCCCCGCTTATTTGATACGCTCTCGCGAACTCGCACATGACGCTACCCGTATGAACGCGGGACGCGAGCAGAGGAGAGGATAGCGTCTTGAAAATTATCCCCTTGGGGAAGGAGCCGTGGAGTGGCCATGCTTAGATCAGGCGCCGTTGTCATTCGTTGTCTTCTGCTCATGTTGGCTGTCGGATCGGTGGCGAGAGCGCAAGCGCCCGCAGCGCCCGCGCCTGCGAGCGCCCAAAGCTCCGCCAAGGCGATCTGCCCGCCACCCGGTGATCTGAATCCCAAGCCGGGCGAGCATCCGCTCGATCCGCTGATTCGCTGGGGAAAAGCAGGCACGGCCGGTTTGGAAAAGGTCGAAGATTACTCTTGCCGCCTGGTGAAGCGCGAGCGAGTCGACGGACGCCTGAACAATCACGAATGGGTAACCCTGAAGGTGCGGCATCAACCGTTCAGCGTCTATGCGGCGTTTGTCAACAAGCAAGACCGCCCCTGGCAAGAGGTGGTCTACATGGCCGATCGTCACGCCGGCAAGATGTTCGCTCATTCGGACACCCACCGCTTGATGGGCACTGTCTCGCTCTTTCCGGATTCGCAGCGCGCGATGCGCGAGGGGCGTTATCCGCTGACCGAGGTCGGCGTGTTGAATCTGATCCGCCGACTCGTCCAGCGGGCAGAGAACGACGTCAAGTACGACGATTGCGAAGTCAAAGTCTACGAGAACGCGAAGATCGAAGACCGACTCTGCCACTACATTCGCGTGACGCACAAAGAGAAGCGGCCGGAATTCAGCTTCAACATCGTCCGCATCTTCATCGACAATAAGCTGAATGTGCCGGTGCGCTACGAGGCCTTTACCTGGCCGGAAGAAAAAGACGGCACGCCGGTGTTGCAAGAAGAGTACACCTATCTCGATTTTCAATTCAATCGCGGCTTTACTGATCGAGACTTCGACATCAACAACCCGGAATATTTCTTCCCGCCCGACTACGAAGAGCCCAAGGTCGACCTGGCGGGCGACGCCCCCGTAGCGCAATTGCCCGCCGATAGCCCGATCGCGCTGGCCAAGCCCGTCAGCGATCCTTCTCCGCTGGCCGGAGCGCTGGCGATTGGGCGTGAGACGCAAACACGCCTCGATCAGGCTCGTGACTATGCCTGCTTGTTCAGCCAGCGCGAGTTGGCCGGCGGCAAGTTGCCGGAGCGGAGCGAGCACATGCTGATCAAGATTCGCAGCCAGCCGCAAAGCGTGTACGCCTTCTTCTTGGGCCCGCAAACGCCCAAGGGAGAGGAAGCGATCTTTGTGGCCGGCGCGAACGACGGCAAAGCCTTGGCCCATCCGGCGCCCACGCCGGGCCAAAAGGCCCCGGCCCGCGCGATCGATCCGAAGGGCGCCGAGCTGGTCCGTTCGACTGGAGTTCCCATCAACGAAGTCGGGATCAAGACGCGATTGGCCAGTTGGATCGATTTGCACCAGGCCGAGTTGCCACACGGCGAGTGTCAGGTGCGCTATCTGCCGCGCGTGCAAGTCGACTTGCGGAACTGCACCTGCATCGAGATCAGCCATCCGACGCAGCGTCCCCATTTCAAGTATCACATGACGCGGATGTATATCGATGACGAGTGGAAGACGCCCGTCCGCTTCGAGGCGTATGGCTGGCCCGGATCGAGCACGACGCCGCCGCTGGTGGCAGAGATGACGTATCGGAACCTCGAAACCAACCGCGGCTTTGCCCCGGAAGATTTCGATCCTACGAATCCCAACTACACGTTCGACACCAGCCGTCAGCGGTAGTAAATGGAACTCAGATCCTCGGAGTCGCAGACTGCTGCGTCGTTCAGCGCCGCGCTCAGATAGTCCGGGAGGGCGAGGCTCCGGCCGAGCCGCTGTCGCAGATTGCGATATTCTTCACTGGCTGCGCCTAAGCGCGGACTCGCGGAATTTATTCTTCAGTCTCGTCTTCATCGTGCGGCGCAGTGACGCTAAGCGATTCGAGAGCTAGCGCGATCGGCAGACCAATCAAGGTCAACGCCCACAGCAGGCCGGCGACGAGGGCCGCGCGGTCGAGCAGCCTGGCGCCGTCCGCGTCTTCCAGCGCGGCGAGCAGCCGCGCCAGCCCCGCGATCAAGACGATGGCGATCGGCAAAAACAGGGCGCCGGCCAGAAGCCAGGCGAGTATTCGTCGAAAATTCACCGTGTGGTTGTCCGCGTCAGAGAGATGAGGCCCGCTAAGGTACATGTCGCGCGGTCCCTCGGGAAACGACCGCATAACGCGGGTCATTCTGCGCAGGGGGGCAAAGGGGTGTCAACGCGGCCAGTCGCTCGCGGCGCCATTCCGATTTGATTGACTTAAGCCGCCGGCAGGTGACAATAGAAAAGACCGTTGCCAGAGTCCCGGATGCGCGGCCCGGAACGCCTCGCACGCCCCCGCGGGCTACGTCGAACTGGACTTTGTCAAAACGGCGCATGTCATGCCGGGCCCATCGAAATCGGGCCAACTTCAAACTTGCCAGAGAGTCAGGAGAGCGCGCATGCGACGAGCCAACTCGGCGTCGTGGTTATTTCCGGTAGGGCTGCTCGCCCTGGTTGCGGTGATTGCGGGCGCCGTCGTCGCGCGCGGCGAAGGCGTGATTATGCTGGACGGTCGTGTGATGGAAGGGAAGTTGGCCAGGATTCCCAGCATGACCAACAAGCAAAAGGCCGATCCCCACCAGGCGGTGCAAACTAAAAATATCTATCTCTGCGACGACGGTCTGCACCGCTACTTTTTCCCGACTACCCAAACCGTGCGCAACGCGCCACTGGTGACGGGCGCCGATACGCCCGAAAGGTTCATTCTAAAGAACCAGGGGGTCGCGACGACTGCGCCCGTCGTGACGAGCGTCGGTGTCTATACGAAGGTCACTCCGTTCGATGAGTTCGGTAAGCGTAAGATCAGCACGCCGCTCGGCCGCAAGCAGGCAACGGTTTACCAGGGGATCACCGAGATCACCCCCACCTGGACGAAGGTCGAAGCGCTCGCCGTCAAGGATTCGCCCTCCTACGTCTGGGATCAGCGGATCGCCACGAATAGCATTCCGCACGAATTGCTCGACAAGATTTTGCGCAAACAGATCGATCCCAAGAACGTCGAGCAGCGGCTGAAGATCGTGCGACTTTACATCCAGATGGAGCGCTACAACGAGGCCCGCGCGGACCTGCTGGCGATCATCAAGGATTTCCCGGATCGCAAGGAGGACTTTTCGCGAACCGAGCGCGAGCTGCGGCAGCGCTACGCCTTGCGGGCGCTGTCTGAGATTAAAAACCGCCGCGACGCCGGCCAGCATCAGTTGGCGCTGGCGATGCTCGAGCAGTTTCCCACCCAGGGCATGCCGGGCGAAGTCCTGGCCGAAGTGTCCAGCGAACTGCAACGAACTCGCACACTGTATGCCGATGCCAAGGCTCTGGTCGATCAGCTTGGCGGGCTGATGGATAAAGCGGTCGACCGCGGGCTGGTCGACAAAGTCAAATCGATCCGCGACGAGATGCAAAACGAAATGACGTTCAATACATTGCAGCGGCTATCGGCATTTAAGCGGCTGGCCGACGATCCTAAACTGACGCCGGATGAAAAGATTTCGCTGGCCATCACCGGCTGGCTGCTGGGCGCGGACGAGGCGGTGACGGACGTCAAGGCGTGCGTCACGCTCGTCGATATTCGCGATCAGGCGCGGCA
>DASXPZ010000580.1:0-12835 GCA_036493275.1 Pirellulales bacterium | reverse complement strand
CTGTCTGCACCGGTTTGCTGACGGGGCCCTTCGCGGTGGGAAGTTTCTGCGGCATGCCGATCTCAGGTCGCGGGGCGTCGGTCGTCGTCGATGGCTGAATCTCGACCGCTTTGCCGCCGGCCACTTGCGGGTCGGCGTCGCGCTCGGTGATCTTGGCGGCGTTGGCTACCTTGCCGTCTTCCTTCCACCAGGTCCACTTACCGCTTTCGACACCAGCCACATAGTCACCGCTGGCGGCCTTCTGGCCATTCTCGTGCCACCAGGTCCATTTGCCAATCTGGTGTCCGGCGTCGAACTCGCCCTCGATGGCCTTCTGACCATTCTCGAACCACCAGTTGAACTTGCCGATGGGAAGGTCGTCGTTGTATTCGCCTTCGCTCTCGACCTGGCCGTTCTTGTGGTAAGAGATGTACGGACCGTTGCGCTGGTCCTTGCCCTCTTTTTCGACCTTAGTCGTGATCGCGCCGTTCCACCAGTCATAGGTGCACTTCAGCACTTCGCGAGCGAAGAGATACGTAGCCTCGGTTTTGGGTCCGCCATTGGGATACGAGTCGACCTTTTTGGCCAGACGTCGTCCGTTGTCGAACGTCTCGTTGCGAATCACGTCCTTGTTCGGCCCCCACTCTTGCCACACGCCGTTGATTTGGCCGTTGGCAAAATCAATTTCGCGCATCTTTTCGCCGCTGGGATAATACCAAGTGCTCTTGCCGTCCCGCTCGCCGTAGCTGAAGCTGAACTCGCTGATCTTCTGGTCCTTGCTGTCGAAGATCGTCCACGTGCCGTTCATCTGGCCGTTCTCGAAGGTCGCCTCCGAGACGAACGGCGGCTGAAAATGCTTGTAGGGGGCCTGGGAAAGCATCTCACTGGCCACCGTCAGGTGCCAGCGCGTCCAGGCGCCGTGCCGCTCGCCATAGCGATACTCGCCACGACCGAGCACGCTTCCCTTTTCGTCGAACATGGTCCACAGGCCGTGATTCACGTAGTTGCCGCTGGCGTCCTGAATGACGTGACGCTCGACCTTGACGGCGCGGTTGGGATACCGCTCTTGAATCATTTCCGGGTGGGCGCCTTTGTTGTCCGTGACGGTGGCCTGCGCGGAGGCGGCTGGCGCCTCATCGTCGACAACCCCGTCCGCCGTGGCGACCGCTTCCACCGCCGGGGCCGCTTCTTCCGCGTCGGAAATCGTGACATCCGCAAAACATGGCCCGCCCAACGATAGGAAGGCCGTAATCCGCAGGATCCAATCTTTGGTTGAGCGAGACATGACGCCAAACTCCTTGTGCAAGCATTATGACCTGACGAATCGGCAGAACCGATCCGTGGCATAGTTCCGGATCGGGCTTCACAATCCGACGTTTGAGAATTTGTGGAGCAGGCGGCATAACCGGACAAATCGTTACAGTCGCACACCGCTTTCCGAGCGCTGCAAGCATGACCGGCGGTAACGTGCAGATATCAATGAGCCAAGCACTTACGTCGAGCGCCTCTACGCCGCGGCTCGCCTCGGGCAATGTCGCTGATAAGATCGCCGGCCGACAGCACTTTCCGCCAGCGTCTGTCCTGCTAGCTTCACGCGCTTTAGATTATGGGTACGCCGGGCGGACTCTAACGTGCTGTTGCGCGATCGATGGACCCAGTTTGCGCTCAACGTAAAAACAACCAACGCGCGCCAGCCCCCGCGCCGCCAAGAGGAAACGAATACGCTATGAGATCGCTGCAAGGCCAACTGCTGGTCGCTTCGCCAGCTTTGCTCGACCCCAACTTTCGCCAGACCGTGGTGCTGATCGTCCGGCATACGGCCGACGACGGCGCGCTCGGACTGGTGCTCAACCGTCAAACACAAACCTCGATCAAAGAGCTGTGGGAACGTTTGGGCGAGAGCGAATGCGCGAGCGACGCGCAATTAAGCTTGGGAGGACCGTGCGAAGGACCGCTGATGGCGCTGCACGCGGAGCGCGGACCGGAGGACATCGAAGTCGCCGCCGGGATTTACTTCAGCTCCGACACCGACCGGCTGACGCAACTGCTGAATCAATCCCAGGATCACGCGCGGTTTTTCTTCGGTTACGCCGGCTGGGGACCAGGCCAGTTGGAAATGGAACTGGAAGAGGGAGCCTGGAGCGTGGGACCCGCCGGAACCAAACACGTCTTCGCCATCGATCAAGGCCTGTGGGAGCGGACCGCGGCCGAAGCGGCGGGCTGGGAAGTGCTGTCGGCGCTGAAAATCCGCGACGTGCCGCCGAATCCGTCGTTAAATTAGCAGCGGCGGAAATATTTCACGGGCAGCTCGGCTCGCCGCAAATGCGCTCGTCACTTCTTTTCCGGCGCCAGATTGCGATCGAAGAACGTTTGCACGTTCCGGTATTCGTCCAGAATGCCCGGCCAGTAGCTGTGGCCCCCCTTGGGGTGGACGATCAATTCGACCGGCAGGCCGACTTCTTCGTACTTGGCTTTCATTACTTCGGATTGTTGTAGCGGCACGGTGAAGTCGCGTTTGCCGTGAATCAGCAATAGCGGCGGATCGTCCTTCGTGACGAAGTAGATCGGCGAGATCGATTTTAATTGCGCCTCGACGTCGGTCACTTTCTCGAACAGGCTGGGCAGCAGTTCCGGACGCAGCTTGTTCATCAGTTGGTAGCCGTCCGGCATGCCCCAGTTGACCAGGTCTGTCGGCGGGAACCAGGCCACCACGGCCTGCGTGCGACAACTGACGCGCTCGACGGGGTCTTTCGACTCCGGATTGCCATCGTCGCCCGTCGTGGCCACCATCAGCGAGAGGTGCCCGCCGGACGAACCGCTGGTGATGCCGATATGATCCGGATCGATCGCGTAGCGTTTGGCGTTGAGTCGGATGAAACGGACGCTTCGCCGCACGTCATCGATCATCTCCGGCACAAAGTAGCGAGGCGCGCTGCCGTGCCGAACGATGAATACAGTGTAGCCCCCTTGCAACAGTCCTTGCACCCAGTGCTCTTTGACGCGATGGGTCACGTCGTGCCCCGGGATGTTCGACTTGCTCGATTTCCAACCGCCGCTCGAAACCAGCACGACGCCGATCCCCTTGGGCTTCTCCTCGGGAGTGAGCACGTCGAACGTCAGCGCCAGGCCGTCTTTATTGCCGTAAACGATGTCCTCTTCGATTTTGAATTTGACCGGCGGCGGATCCTCGGCCCAGGCCGCGGCGGGAAGGGCGAACAAGGCGAGAACGAATACCAGCGGGCGGAGCGAAGTGAGTTTCATCGAAGCGGTTCCGAAAATCTTTAGCGGAGGGAATCAGGAAGGAGGGATCATTGCATTGTAATTCGTTCTGCGCCGGTTACCACGTCGTTGCGCCAGGCTGCGGCATGCCTGGGAGTTGCGATCTCAGCCGCTGCATGCCGCGAAGCCAGCGGTCGTAATCGTCGGCCTTGCGGCGGAAAAATTCGGCCACCTCGGCGTGCGGCAGAATCAGAAACTGCTCGGCGGCCAATCCGGCCACAACCGCCTCGGCCACCTGTTCCGGCGAAACCGAGCCCTCGCGCAGGAAAACGGCGATCGGGTCTTCGGTCGACATCAGCATGTTCGTCCTCACGCCCAATGGGCAAAGGCAGCTCACCTTGATTCCGGCCGAGGCGTATGTGATCGCCAGCCAATCGGACAGTCCGACCGCGGCGTGCTTGGTGGCCGAGTAGGGGGCGGAGCTCATCTGCGTGAGCAACCCCGCGGCCGAGGCCGTTTGCAGCAGATAGCCTTCGCCGCGGGCGATCATGCCCGGCAGCACCGCGCGGGCCCCGTAAACGTGGGCCATCACGTTGACCTGGAAGATCCGCTGCCAAGCATCGTCGGGCGCGTCGATTCCGCCGCCAGTTTCGATGCCGGCGTTCGAGCAAAACAGATCGATCGGGCCGAACCGCTCGATCGTTTGCGCGACCAGTCGTTTCAGATCGTCGGGCTGGGCGACGTCGACTCGCGCGGCGAGCCCGCCGATTTCTTTGGCCACGCTCTGTGCGCCGATTTTGTCGAGATCGGCGACGACCACGCCGCGGGCGCCTTCTTCGGCAAAGCGTCGGCACAGAGCGCTACCGATTCCGGCGGCGCCCCCGGTGACGATCACCACTTTATCTTTGATTTGCATGGAAAGCTCCGAACGGATCGTCTGATCTAAAACCGCGCGAATCGAGGCCCACTTATTCGGCCCGCCGATCTGGCGCCGAGCGCGACACAAAAAAACCCTCTCCTGCGCGGAGAGGGCAATTTGTTTCGGTGACCGGCGGCGCGGCGGCGCTTTACAAGTCTTCCAACCGGCCGGTGGCGTCGCCCAAGTGCTCTGCGTGCGCGTCGATGCGGTCGAGCATCGAGAGCCAAAGGTTGTTGAGCGGCGTCTCTTTTTCGTAGCGAATGTGCCGGCCCGTGCGCAGCGTGCCACCGCCGCCGCCGAGCAGCAAGATCGGCAGCTTGTCGTGATTGTGGGCGTTGCCATCGCCGATACCGCTGCCGTAGGCGACCATCGAATGATCGAGCATCGTTCCGTCCCCTTCTTGCACCCCCTTCATCTTCTCGACGAGGTAGGCGAGTTGGCGGGTGTGGAACTGGTTGATTTTGCTGATCTTGGCTTGTTTTTTCTTGTCGTTGCCGTGATGCGAGAGATCGTGATGCCCTTCCGGCACGTCGATGAAGGCGTAGCTGCGATTGCTACCTGCGTTGGCGAACATGAACGTGGAAACCCGCGTCAGGTCTGCCTGGAAAGCCAGCACTAGCAAGTCGCACATCAGCCGCATGTGCTCTTCGTGCGCCTTGGGAATGCCGTCGGGCTGTTCGAACTTCGGCAGCTCGCGGGTGGCTTCGCTCTCGCTGCGGGTGATCCGCTGTTCGACCTCGCGGACGGCGGTCAGGTACTCATCCAGCTTCCGCTGATCGGCGCCGCCGAGTTGACGTTGCAGAGCGCTCGCGTCTTCGCGGACGAAGTCGAGGATGCTCTTTTTCTGCTTTTGCCGCAGGGCCCGAGATTCGGCCGTCTCGTTGCTGTTCGCGCCGCCGAAGAGGCGCTCGAACACGGCGCGCGGGTCGATCTCCTTGGGCACAGGCTGCGTGGGAGATCGCCACGAAACGTTCGACGAATACGCGCAGCTATAGCCCGAATCGCAATTGCCGCTCTGCGCGCCCCGGTCGACGCCCAATTCGAGCGAGGCGAACCGGGTGCGGTGGCCGATCTGCTGCGCGGCAAGCTGATCGACCGAGACGCCGACACGAATGTTGGCGCCGTTGGTTTTATAGGCCTGACAGCCGGTGAGGAACGACGCCAACGCCCGCGCGTGATCGCCGGGGCCATCGCCATTGGGGCGAGCTTTGTCTTGCGCCAAATTGCTGAAGACCAGCAACTGATCTTTGACGGCGGCGAGAGGCGAAAGAGTTTTTGGCAGCTCGAAGTCGGCGCCGTCCTTCTCGGGCGTCCAGTCCGGCATGTGAACGCCGTTGGGGACGAAGACAAATGCCATGCGGCGCGGCGCCTGCACGGCGGCGCCTGTGGCGGCCCGCGCGCGGAGCGGAACCATCGCGTCGAAAAACGGCAGCGCGAGCGCGGCGCCTAATCCTTTAAGAATTGTGCGCCGATTCAGTCGCGTCGCGGAAATGTTCAGGCCATCAGCCATCATTCGACTCCCTTGCCCCGCCGCATTCGGAATGGTTCGCTGTTTACGACCGCCAGCACCAGAGACGAACTTTTGTAATCATCGGCCGCCATGCGGGCGGCGATCTCGCCAATCGCCTGATTGTCGTATGGTTCCAGCCCTCGACCAAGAGCATAAGTTAACATTTTTCGGGCCAAGTTGCGAGCAAACCGCTCTGGCTTGCTCTTGAGAATAGTCCGTAATTCCGCGGCCCCGGAGAACTTTTGTCCGCCGGGGAGCGTGCCGGAGGGGTCAATCTCCGCGTCATCGTCACGATCGCGCCAACGGCCGATGGCGTCGAAATTCTCGAAGGCGAAACCGAGCGGGTCCATCCGGTTGTGGCACACCGCGCAGGCGGCGTTCGCGCGGTGTTGCTCCATCTTTTGACGCAACGTCCCTTTGAGCTCGGTCTGCTCCAATTCCGGCACTCCAGGCGGAGGAGGCGGAGGAGGCGTGCCGAGCAACTGTTCCATGATCCACTTGCCGCGCTTGACGGGCGAAGTGCGGGTCGGGTTCGACGTGATCGTCAACACGCTGGCCTGCGTCAACACACCGCCGCGCCGCTTGTCCGTGAGCGTGATCCGGCGGAACTCGCTGCCTTCGACCCCCTCAATCCCGTAATGCTTAGCCAGCTCTTCGTTGAGGAACGTGTAGTCGGCGTCAATCAAATCCAGCACGCTGCGATCTTCGTGCAACACCGACTCGAAGAACATTTCCGTCTCTTTGAGCATCGCGTTGCGAAGGCCGTCGTCGAAACCTTTGAACCGCGCGCGATCGGGCGCGGCCAGGCTCAAGTTGCGAATTTGCAACCACTGCCCGGCAAAGTTCTCGACCAGCGCCGCAGATTTTTTATCGGCCAGCATTCGGTTGACCTGCGCGGCCAGATTCTCCGGCTTGCCCAACTCGCCGGCGGCGGCCAACCGAGATAGCTCGTCGTCCGGCATGCTGCTCCACAAAAAGTACGACAAGCGCGACGCCAGTTGGTAGTCGTTCAGCTTCTGCACCGGCGCGTCGGAATCGTTGCCTGAATCGAGTTCGACGCGAAATAGAAAATGGGGCGAGACCAGAATCGCTTGCACCGCAAGTTGAATTCCGGCGGCGAACGTGCCTGCGGCCTGGCCCGCTTCGTCCGCCTGGCGGCCGACGTCGAAGACCCGCATCAGGCGATCGACCTCTTCCGCAGTCACCGGCCGGCGATAAGCCCGCGTGGCGAAGCGCGAAAGAATCTCGCGAGCGCAGTTGGCGACCTCTTTCGGGTCGGCCGACTTCCCTTTCGCGTCGTCTTCGGGCGGTTCGCGGAACAGAATGCGGCGATGGCTTTCCGGTAGTCTACTGGTGTGGTCGATTGGGCCCTCGAGCTCGAGATAATCGACAAACAGGTTGCGGTCGCGCTGCGCGGGATCGGCTTCGGTCGGGCTGTAGTAGTCATTCAGAAACGCCGCGGAAATGGTGTGCTTGCCGGCGGCGACCGTCAATCGGCCTTCGTAAACCGCCGGCTTCTCGGCCGTCGCGGGGACGTCAACCTCGGCCGCGTTTTTGTCGTCGATCCGCAGCGCCATGCGGCATGCGTCGCGACCGGCCTGCTCGCCGAATGCGCTGGCGCGAAGAACATAGTCGCCAGCGGCCGGAAAACTAAACTCGGTGGAGACCGCGCCATTGGCGAACAGGGCGCCCGTCGCTTTGCCATCGGCCGGATCGAGCGACGAGCGGAGCTTCTCCGCGGCAAAGCGCGCCGTGATAGGCTCGGTCGGCTTGCCCGATACGATGGCTTGCGTGGCGATCTTCTCGGCCGCGGCCAGATATTTTTCCATCAATAGCGGGGGCAGGGTCAGCACGTCGCCGATGTTGTCGAAACCGTAACCGACGTCGTCCGACGGAAAATCGTCGGCCGGCTTGAAGTCGACGCCGATCAAATCGCGAACCGTATTCGCATACTCGACGCGGTTCAAACGGCGGATCGTCACCCGGCCGGGATTGCGCCGACCGCTGTCGTCGAACTTCGCCAACTCGCCGCTCACCCAACCCGTGACAGCCAACACTTCATCCGCGGCGGGCTGCTGCTGATCCTCGGGGGGCATGATGCCGGCTTCGAGATAATCGACGACCTTACCCCAGGTTTTGTGGTCGCCGCGCACGCTGGCCGCGTCTTTGAAGGCGTCGAGATTCAACTTCGCCGCAGGCTCGTCGCCGCTGTGGCAATCAAGGCAATGCTTGGTCAGAAACGGCTCGAGCCGCGACTTGAAAAAATCCTCCTCCGCTCCACGCGACGACCCAGCCAGCGCGAGAACCGCCAGGCCGGACAACAGCGCAGCGATTCGCCACGCGCCACGCGCTCGTTGAGTCGATGGTTGAGGCATGGGCAGGTGAGAAACGGGAGGAATTCCGTAGGCGGGAAGTCTGGGCTGGCGGATTGGGAGTCGCCCGACCCTGACAGACTTGATTGTACCACCGCAGAAAACCAACAAGAACCCCGCTCCCGAGAGTTAACTACTGCTCATTGCGGCTTCTTGCAGACCATATAAATCCGACCACGAAACGGCGCATCGGCGGGGACGCACGGCGGAGGGAGAAGCTGGCCGGCGTCGATTTGCGCGTCGGAGCCGATGGCTTCGACGAGAAAGCCCGCGGAAGCGAAGAGCTCGACCGCCTCTTTTTCCAGGAACCAATAGACGTACGGACCGCGATCAAGCAGGGCGGGATAATTGGGAGCGTTATTCAGTCGAAGCCAAGGTTGATACTGCAAGCTGAGGCGTCGAAAGGTTGCCACCCGCAACAGCTTGAGCCACGCCAGAAGTGGCCAGTAGCGGCGCTTGCGGGCCCGCATCGATAACAGACTTATAATGACGCTTCCTCCAGGACGAAGCACTCGAAAGGCTTCGCCAACCGCCTGCAACCCGTCGGCTTCTGGACCCACGAGCGAAATGAATTGTTGCAGATAGACGAGTTGGTCAAAACTTTCGTCGGCGTACGTCAATTTTCGACCGTCTTGCACCGTGAAGTCGATGGAGCCAGTCGTATCACGTTTTCGAGCGGCCTCGACAAACTCAGGAAGGATGTCGAAGCCACTTAACTCCGTGAAACCGGCCGCTTGCATCGCCAACAGAATTCGTCCCCCGCCGGCGCCGGCTTCGAGGGTCCTTTTGGCTGGATCGAGAAACTTGGCGATCATGAATCGCTCGCCCTTCTCAAGCCCCTGCCGCTGCGACCATTGTCCGAATTCCAACTCGCGATAAACGTCCTCGGTGTCTTTGATCATGTGCGAGTTGTTGGGCTAACAAGGGCGAGGATGATGGGACGCATGGCCAGAACCGAGACCGATCAACGCCGATCGGCTGGAATTACGTGGGGGGCGCCATTCGCCCTGCGGCAATTTACCTATCGAGCGATTCAGGCAGATAGAGCGGCCCCTCGAAGCGCGCCAGTAGACGCGTGAGGGTGTTGGGATGCACGCCCAAAAGTCTGGCGGCCCGCCCTTTGTGGCCGCGAGTGACGCGTAGGGCCTGACGGATCGATTCGTCGCGCAGCCGATCGAGATTCAGGAACGGCAGCGTGGGGGACGCGGCGACCCGCGATGAAACGTCAGGGATCGACGGCGCGCAGTCCAGCACATAGGACTGTTCAATCACCTGCGAAAGCTGCCGAATATTGCCGGGCCAGGCAAATTCGCAGAACCGGCCCAGCGTTTCGGCGTCCGGCTTCCACACCGGCCGGCTATACCTGGCGGCAAAGCGGCTCGAAAAGAACTCGATGAATTCCGGGATGTCCTCAGGTCGCTGGCGCAGCGCGGGAACACGCAGCTCGACCATATTGAGGCGGTAGTACAAATCTTCGCGGAAGCGCCCTTCGGCCACTTCTACTTCCAGATCGCGGTTGGTCGCGGCGACGACTTGCACGTCGATTGTCACCGGACGCGAAGAGCCGACGGGAGTCACTTCGCGCTGTTGTAAGACGCGCAGCAGCTTCGGCTGCAACTCGAGAGGCATCTCGCCGATTTCATCGAGGAAAACGATCCCTCCCTCGGCCGCGCGGAACACGCCCAACGAGCTACCAGCAGCGCCGGTGAACGCACCCTTCTCATGACCAAACAATTGGCTCTCAGCCAAGGTGGGAGTCAGGGCCGCGCAGTTGACTGGAACAAACGGCCGCGAAACGCGCTGGCCATAAGAATGAATCAGGCTGGCCCAGACTTCTTTGCCGGTGCCTGTTTCGCCGCAGATCAAACAACTGCAATGAACCTCGGCCACACGTTGCGCATGTTGCGCAATACGGCGCACAACTGTATTTCGGCCCAATACCCAATTGGGCAAACGCCCGCTCAAGGTATCTACGCCGCCCTTTGGCGCAGCGGTGGAATTATCGAACATCAAAAAAGGCCTCACGCCTGCACTCCGCATATGCAAATCCAGCGCGGAGTGCCGGCTACGTCGATCAGTCGCTCGCCTGTATGCGAAGCAACTAGTTATCAATCAGGGTCATTAGCGTAATTCCAGTTTCAGACGGGCTCGGGTGGCCCCTCTCAATCGCAACGCTCAAAAGGATGTCGGCGACATGATCCACCCGAATGGGTGGCGATGTGGACTTGATGCTGCGTCTTCGCGGTAGTGCCTATCTTGCCTGTCCTGGATCACTGTCATGTTAGTCAAGGACGCCGAAAAACGCAAATCTTTGCGCAATCGGATGCTCCTTTCTTAGCTAATCTTGCGCCATAGCCTCGCGAATCGCCGCGAAGCCCTGGATCCACGCCATATTTTTATACGTAAGTCATTACTGCAGATATTTTTGAGACTTTTTTATCAGACGACTATTCATCTTTCCTCCCGAGCGGCCGGCTGAGTGAATGGTGAACACAATGGACACTAATGCTGCATTGTTTCAACACAGTGGACAAAAGCCAACGTGCGGTACTTGGCGCCGTTTCGTTGGAAATCGGCAAAGCCCCCACCCGCTTGGCGTCCGGAGCGATGACCGGTATCGTAGGCGTCTATGACGGAACCGAGCCGCCCGGCCGATCCACCTCTTGCAATGACCGATCGGCCCGCCGGTCCATCGACGCGGCTTGAGCCTAACCTGGGCTTGTTCACCGCGATCACGATTGTCGTCGGTGGCGTGATCGGATCGGGCGTCTTCTTGAAGCCCAGTCAGGTTGCGCAAGCGACCGAAGGCTACGTCGGACTCATCCTGGCGTTATGGGTTGTCTGCGGACTGGTCAGCCTGTGCGGCGCGCTCGCCATGGCCGAGCTCTCGGCGATGTTTCCCTGCGCCGGTGGAAGCTACGTCTTTCTGAACGAAGCATATGGGCCGCTCTGGGGCTTTTTATGGGCTTGGGCCGAATTCAGCGTGATGCGCAGCGGAGCCATCGCGTCGCTCGCCGCGGCGATGGCCATTGGCGTAAACCGAATCGCCGAAACCGCAGGCTATCGACTTTCGACAGCCGGCGATCTGGCGATTGCGATTACCAGCATTGTCGGTCTCGCGGCAGTAAATATTGTTGGCACGCGCTGGGGGGGCGTCGTGCAGAATGTCACGACCGTCATCAAGGCCGCCTTCGTGGCGTTTCTGGCCGTGTTGCCGTTTCTCGCCATCGGCTCGCAGAAGGTTGACCTCTCGCCATTGTGGCCTGACGCCTTGCGCGTCGGGCTGCTGCTCGGTATCGGCAAGGCCCTTTCCGCCATCTTGTGGGCGTACGACGGTTGGGCGCAATTGCCGGTAATTGCCGAGGAAGTGCGCAATCCCCAGCGGAACGTGCCACGGGCCTTGTTGATCGGCCTGACACTATTGATCGTGCTCTACACCAGCGCTAACCTGGCGTACCACTTGGCGCTGCCGTCTTCGGTGATTGCGGATCCTGAGAATAAGAGCCCCACCGCCGTGATGGCCGCCGAAAAGCTGCTGCCGAATATCGGCGGCAAGCTGACTTTGTCGATGATGTTGGTCTCGGTCTTCGGCGCGTTGAACGCCAGCATCCTGACCGGTCCGCGCGTTTTATTTGCCGCGGCTCGAGACCATCGGGCGCTGGGGCCGCTGCGAAGCGTCAACCCACGGTTCGGAACGCCTGCCGCGGCGATTGCGGCCCTCTCGGGCTGGGCGATTGTGTTGATTGTCGCCGGCTTGTGGTATCCGGATGAAGACAAGCGCCTCTACGACGTGCTGACCGACTATTGCATCTTTGGAGCGTCGGTGTTTTATCTGGCGAGCGTGGTGGCGGTGTTCGTGCTGCGCGTGCGTCGCCCCGATGTGCCACGCCCTTACCGAGCCCTCGGCTACCCGGTGCTTCCGGCGATCTTCGTTGTCGCTTACGTGGCGATTCTGATTTTCATGTTCATGGCCTCGGCGGTCGAGTCGGCGGCGGGGCTCTCGTTGATCGGCCTGGGCGCCCTGGTTTACGCGCTGGTGGTATGGCTGGGTCAGCGACCTGAGCGAACCATTCGCGGATGAGGCCGCGTCCTTGCCTGCGGCGGCAGCCGAGCGATTTTTCTTTTGATCTCTGCGCAAGCAAACCTCAGAAGGGCGTTTCAGGGGCGAAACGGCATCGCTTGACGGTCACACCAAATGACTTAGACTGCCCAGATACGGTCTGTTGCGCGAGCAACGACCGCAATCGCCGCGGGAGTGGCGGAATTGGCAGACGCGCTAGGTTGAGGGCCTAGTGGGAGCAATCCCGTGCAGGTTCAAGTCCTGTTTCCCGCACTTATTTCCTTCTAAGGACTTGCGATGCATATCGCAAGTCCTTTTTCTTTGGCTCAAGCATCGCTTGGGGAAGAATTTGGGAAGGTGCGTAGCGGTCGTAGGGAGGCTATATGCGTCTTGGTAAGTCGCGAACTACGTTTTCGTCCGGCATTTATCGGTCATTACCGTTCTATGGACGCCCAGACGCTGACGCGCGTGCGAGTGAGGGCCGGGTGTTTGCCACTACCGAAAGCGCCACGTCGTCGAGATCGGATTCAGTCGTCGTTGGTTGGCCCTGGTCGTCGTCTTGCGAGAATAGGTAGTCGACCGCGGCGTCGAGCGTCGAGCGAAGGACGCTCCGTTGCGACTGCGCGGCGTCAACTTCTGAGAAGGTGTTTGTTAAATGCTAGCGTTGTCCCTGGACCAGCCTGATACGATTTCAAGGGTTCAAATCGTACTCCAGGAGGACCGACCCATGAAGACGCCAGCGCGGAAGTCGTACGATAGCGATCTCACAGACGCCG
>DASXPZ010000579.1:0-5911 GCA_036493275.1 Pirellulales bacterium | reverse complement strand
GATACCAGAAGAATTCGAAGTGGCGATTCGCGGCGACGCGCCGGTCGAGCTGGTCGAGACACGTCTGGATCGGCTCGCGGCGGACGCGCTCGTGTAATTTGTACACGGGCAAGAGCCGCATCCGCACGGCCGTAATCACTCCCAGCGCGCCGAGCGAAACTTGCGCTGCGCGAAAGACCTCTTCGTCCGCCTCCGCCGAGCAGTTAATGACGTCGCCCCCGTCGACGACGATCCGCAGGCCGACGACTTGCGTCGAAATGCTGCCGAGCATTGGCCCAGTGCCGTGGGTGCCGGTCGAAACGGCGCCGGCGATCGCCTGGACGTCCACGTCTCCCTGGTTTTCGAGCGCCAGGCCGTGCGCTGCCAGCGGCTCTCCCAGGTCGTGAATCTTCGACCCGCTTAGAATCGAGGCCTGGCGAGCCGCGGTGTCGGCCGATTCGATTCCGCGGAGTCCTTCGAGCGAGAGGAGCAAGTCGTCAGTTGCGCAAAGCTGAGTAAAGGAATGGCCAGTCCCGGCGACCCGGACGTGTTGACCGGCGTCGGCCGCGCCGCGCACCAGCGCGATAATTTCGGCCTCACTCGTCGGTCGCGCAATCTGCCGTGGCTGGCAGTGGACGAGCCCGGACCAGTTCGTCCAGGTTTCTGGAGATCGATCGGCCGCGGAGCGAGAGTCGGACATGCGGTCATTGCTCCCAGGCGCGATCGACTTGCGGTAATTGCCCTGCTGTAGCTGGCCTCTGTGAGGCCGGTCTGTGTGCAAACCTCGGGCGGGCTCACAAACCCCGTCTATAGACGCGCGCTACTTCCGCAGCGTGAACTGCATCACGTCGCAATGGCCCGTGCGGAAGTAATGCGCGCAACTGGTCAGGTAGCGATAGTACCGATCGTACACTTCCGGCGAGGCGGCTTGAATGGCCCGCTCTTGATTTCGGACCAGGTTTTCGGCCCACAGGTCGAGCGTGCGGGCGTAGTGAGGCCGCAGCGATTGAGTATGCGTGACCCGAAAGCCCTGCTCGATGGCGTTCTGCGTGACAAGTTCCCGCGGCGGAACCTGGCCGCCCGGAAAGATCTGCTTCTGAATGAACTTGAAGAACGAGATGAAGTCGCGATCGATCCAGGGGACGCCCGGCGCGATCGTGCGCTCGTTCCCTTGCACGATCGTGTGGAGCATCATTCGGCCGTCGGCCGGCAGGATTTCTCGGCAGCGAGCGAAAAAATCGGGATAGCGCTCGAATCGAAAATGCTCGAACGCGCCGATGCTGACGATCCGATCGACCGGCTCGTTGAATTCCTCCCAACCTTGCAGGCGGAACTCAACGTCGCTCCGGCCGGCGGCCAGCCGTGTGGCGCGGGCGTGCTGATTGACGCTGAGCGTTAACCCGATCGCGCTAACTCCGTGGCGCTCCGCCGCCCGAAACGACATCGCGCCCCACCCGCAGCCCACTTCCAACAGCCGCATGCCGGGCTGCAAGTCGCACTTGCCGAGCGAGAGATCGATCTTGGCCGCTTGCGCTTCGGTGAGCGTGAGCGTGGCCGGCTCGAAATACGCGCAGCTATAGACCAGGCTGGGATCGAGAAACAGCGCGTAGAATTCGTCCGAAACGTCGTAGTGCGCTTGGACGTCTTCGTAAAACGGACGCAGCGTTGTAGCCACTGGAGCACTCCATTTTGAGGTCGGTTCCTGCTGGAGCGCAGGAGGGCGCCAAAATGTTACGCGAACTAGCTTGCAGGGCGTCGGCCGACGTCGTTGCTTCTGGCTTGTCGGCGGAGCCGCTGCTCGCGGGCTTGAAATCCCTTTTACCGATTTTTATTTAACGATGCAAAAGGGGAGCGCTCTTGATTCGAATTTCTGTCGCGACGGTTGCGCTACTGATTTGACACGCGCCGGGCCGCGACCGCTTCGTTTGCCATTTTGCTGGAGAGCAAGCCGGCCGCGGACGAACCAGCACTGGTCGTTAAGAATCCACTTTACCAGGGTCCCGGTAACGGTGTTCAAAACCCTCTCTCTACGAACCGCAATCGCTGATCTTCGATCCGAACCAGCATTGACAAGGAGCGCCCGGGGAGTTCGGTGTGACGATGGACATTGCCCAGCCGCTTAGCCTAGACAACCTAACGCCAAGCGAAATATCGCGCCACTACGTCATGATCGCCTGAATCGGGCGGCCGAAGTCGATTTCGAGGCGCTTGCGCCCCGGCACTTCCAACCGGCGCGGATCGAGCCCCAGGCGGTTGAGGACCGTGGCATGGATGTCGGTCACGTAATGCCGGTCTTCAACAGCGTGGAAGCCGAGCTCGTCGGTGGCGCCGTGGACCACGCCCGGCTTGATCCCGCCGCCGGCCATCCAGACGCTGAAGCCGTACGGATGATGATCCCGGCCATTGCTGTTTTGCGCGCCAGGCGTACGGCCGAACTCGGTCGCCCAGACGACCAGTGTCTCGTCGAGCAGGCCGCGCTGCTTGAGGTCTTTCAGCAGCCCGGCGATGGGGCGATCGACCTGGCCGCAAAGCTTCGAGTGTCCGGCTTGCAGGTTGCCATGGGCGTCCCACTCCCCCGCCCCGCCGTTGGAACCGTGGAAGATCTGCACGAAGCGGACTCCCTGTTCGACCAGCCGCCGCGACGCCAGGCATTGCTGGCCGAAAGCGGCCGTCTCTTTTTGATCGAGCCCGTACAGGTTGTGCGTGCGCTGGGTTTCGGCGTCGAAACGCAACACCTCGGGGACAGCCATCTGCATGCGATAGGCGAGCTCGTACGATTTCACACGGGCCCGCAGCGCGGGATCATCGGGATACTCGACTTCCGAAATGCGGTTCAGCCTGGCGAGCAAATCGAACTGGCCGGCCTGCTCTTCGCGAAAGACCTCCGGCCCCGGCGCGGCAAACGGGAGAGGCTTTTTGGGATCGACCGCCAACTGCACGCCGTTGTGTTCCGGGCCCAGATAACTGGCGCCATGTCCACCGACACCGCCGCAGCAATCCGCGATGGGGGTTCCCATGACCACGAACTGCGGCAAGTCGTCATTCAGCGAGCCGAGCCCGTAGTGAACCCACGAGCCGATGGTAGGCGAAAATCCTTCGAGGGCGTGGCGGCCGGTGTGAAACTGAAGCTGCGCGCCGTGGTTGTTGTCGGTGGTCCACATGCTGCGAATGATCGCCAGATCGTCGACGCATTCGCCGAGATGCGGCCACCAATCGCTGATCTCGACGCCGCTTTGACCGCGCTTCTTGAATCCGACCTGTAGCGGATAAAGCTGCGGATGAGGATGGTGCAGCCCCGCCACCAACTCGCGGAGGTTTTTCTTGACGTAGGGAGAAGCGAGCGGATCCGCGATGGGCGTTTCGGCCACCGTCTTGCCGGCGTATTTGGTCAGCGCCGGCTTGGGATCGAAACTTTCCATGTGGCTGGTTCCGCCGATCATGAAGAGCCAGATCACACTCTTGGCCTTGGGAGCGAAGTGGGGAACGCCGCTGGGCGGGCGCCAGCCGCCGTCGGGCGCGCCTGAGTTGTGCGCTGCCTGCGCCGGGCGGGCGACGCCGTCGCGATGGAGCATCGCGCCGAGCGCCAAGCCGGTGAAGCCCATGCCGACGTCGGATAAAAACGTCCGCCGATGCACGCCACGGTGAGACTCCTCTTTTCCCCTCTCCCCCTGGGAGAGGGCAGGGTGAGGGAGCGGCACAGGCTGGCTTTCCACTTCTTCTTTTTGACGCGAGCGGTTGTTTTCGTTTTTCATGCTCGGGCTCGTTTGTTTGGCTTGAGAGCGTTGTGTGGCGCCGCCCTCACCCGGCGACCTTCGGTCGCCACCTTCTCCCGGGGGGAGAAGGGTTTTTGGTTTAATAAATTGTGACGAAGTCGTTGTGATTCAAGAGGACGTGGACCAGGTCTTCGCGAGCGCGTTGTCTTGGGTCATCAGCAGGCTTGACCTGAGCCGATTCGCCGCCGGCGAACGCGTTCAGCGTCTTGGCGTCCGCGAGACGCGCGGCTTGCGTCGCGATAAACTCCGCGCAAATCGCTTTCTCCTGGCCGACCGGCGGGCGACCTAAGACTTGCTCGAACGCCAGATCGATGAAGCGGGCCTCAATCTCTTTCGCCGGCTCTTCTTCCGGAGGAGGGCTCGCCGAGTTTCCGGCTGCGCCGGCGACGGCCGCGACCGACGGGGCCGCCGATTGAGCCTCTTGCCATAAAGTTCCGGCAAGCAAACGGGCTTGCGCGATCGCGAGCGGGCTGTTGGCGAGCGCCAGCGCCTGCTGCGGCACGACGCTTTCACTGCGGCGATAACACTCGTTGACGCTGGCAACGTCGAACAACTTGAGGAACGTCATCTGCTTTTCGTTGGCGTGGCGGAAGTAGAGGCTGCGGCGCGGCGTCGAGAGGCCGGCTTCGTGATCGAGATCCGGCCCTCCCAGGGTCAAGTCGAGCTTGCCGCTGACGAACAGCACGCTGTCTCGAACGATTTCAGCTTCCATGCGGCGCGGGTTGGCTCGCCACAAGTAGACGTTGTCTGCATCGATCTTACGGCGCGGGTCGTCCGGCGCGGCGGTCGAGCGGAGCGCGTAGGTCTGCGAGGTGACGATTAGCCGATGCATCGCCTTCATGCTCCAGCCCCGGTCCATAAATTCCACGGCCAGCCAATCAAGTAGCTCCGGATGCGTGGGAGCTTTGCCGTTGAGGCCGAAGTCGAACACCGTCGCCACCAGCGGCTCGCCAAAGTGGCGCATCCAGATGTGGTTCATCGCCACGCGCGCCGTCAGCGGATTCTCGCTGGAAGCGATCCAGCGGGCCAGCGCCAAGCGTCTGCCGGTGCTGGTGGCCGGATAGAGTTGATCGACCGGAGGATAGTCGGCGCGCTCGGCCACTTTCTTGCGAACTTCTTCGAGTTTCTTGCGCGCCGCGTCGAGCGCAATCTCGGGCTCCTTCGGACGTTTGCCGGCTTGCGCCTTCTTGGCGGCCACCGCGGCCGGCGAGAGCGTGGCGTCGAACTCCGCGATGTTCACAAGGGCCTCTTCCGCGCTCGTCGCCGCGTGATTCGCCGTGGCCAGCGCCTGGGCGACAAGCGCTGTGGCGTTCGCTGCCGGCGGCGTCGCATAGCGCGCGTCGTCCGCTTTGATCCGACATTCCAGGCTGGCTAGATCCAACTGTGCGACGTTTAATCGCTTTTCGGCCATCAGGACCGCGCGGCGGGCAAGCTGGAGCGCAACCGGTTGTTTGCCCGTCTCGCTGCTGGTGCGCGTTGCGATTTTCGCGCCTGGCCAGACCAATCCGACAATTTGACGAAGTGCAGTTTGCGCGCTGGCGATCGACTGCTCGGTTTTGGAGAGCTCCGCGCGAGCCGCGTTGAGCTCGGCGGTGGACTTGTCGATATTCGCTCGCGCCGATTTGAGCGTCGTCTCGCGAACTTGCGCTTGCAGGCCGGGATTATAGCTTGTCGCTGAGAGGTGAACCGGTTCGATTCGCAACGCGCCGCCGAAAACTTCCGGCAGGCCCGGCGCAAGCGGCGTGTCCTCTTTCGGTTGGCTCTCATTGCCGCGCGCGAAGAGGAAAGTCTTGCGATCCACGTGGGCGTCGTAGACACGCGGTATTCCGTCGACTTTCACGTCGGGTTGGCCAGGCAGCCGGTCAATGCGCACGTCGTGCGGCTCGAAGAAGGCCCGCATCCGGTAATAGTCTGTCTGCGCGATCGGATCGTACATGTGGTTGTGGCAGCGGGCGCAGTTCATCGTCAGACCGAGGAAGGCCTTCGACGTGTGCTCGACTGTATTGTCGAGCCAAACGTTGCGGTTGAAGCGGTACCAATTGCGGGCCAGAAAGCCGGTGGCGCGGAGCGTGGCCGGATCGTCGGGCGAGGCTTCGTCGCCGGCCAGCATGTCGACCACCATCCGGTCGTAACTGCGATCGGCGTTCAACGATTCGACG
>DASXPZ010000578.1:0-2280 GCA_036493275.1 Pirellulales bacterium | reverse complement strand
CCAAAAAGTACAACCGCCGGCCCCCCTCTTCTTTCGGGAAAGGCAGGCAGCCGGCACGCTCGCTTTAGAACTTCTGCCGCCCTGCAAGCGCGTCGGCCACTATCTCCTTGTTAGCAAATTCTAGCACGCTGCCGCTGGTGATCCCGCGGGCAAGTCGGGTGATTTGCACGTTAAATTCGGATAACCGGTTCGAGATGTGAAGCGCGGTCCCATCCCCCTCTACGGTTGGATTGGTCCCCATGATCACTTCTTGAAAATCGCCGGTCCGAACCCGCTCGACCAGGCCGTCGATGGTCAATTGGTCCGGCCCGACGCCTTCGAGCGGGGCAATTCGGCCCAATAAGACGTGATACAGCCCACGATAGGCGCTGGCCTGCTCGAGCGCCATCAGGTCGCGCGGCTGCTCAACAACGCAGAGTTGCTGGCGGTTGCGCTTGGGGTCTTGGCAGATCTCGCACAACTCCCCTTCCGCCAAATTGTAACAAACGCTGCAATAGCGCACGTTTTCCTTGACGTTGCGGATCGCCTCGGCGAGTGCTATCGCCTCGGGCTTGGTAACCCGCAAGACGTGGTAGGTAAGCCGTTCGGCGGTTTTTTTGCCGATGCCTGGCAGCTTGGCGAATTCCTGCACCAGCCGAGCGACCGATTCCGTAAGTTGCGACACGCGTGGGATCCTATGAGCCGTTCGCTAGCCTCGGGTTCTTCGTATTTCGGCGTTCTCGCGCATTCACCGGCGGCTAGCGCCATGCCGCTCACGCGCTGCGCGGCTAAATGCCGCCCGGATGGTCGCCGGTCAACTTCGCCATGGCTTCGCTGACGCCGGGCAGGTCGGCCATGCCTCCCATCATTTGTTGCATTGCTTCGGCGTGGAGTTGCTTGGCTTTGGCCAGGGCGTCGTTCGTGGCGACGCGGATCAGGTCTTCGATCAGTTCGCGATCGCCTCCGGCGAAGAAGGCGGGCTCGATCTTGCAGCAGAGGATTTCTTGCAGGCCGTTTGCTTCGACCTCGACCAGGCCGCCGCCGGCTGAGCCGGTGACGCGGCGCGATTTGAGCGACTCGGCCAACTCTTCCATCTTGCCGCCAAGCTGCTGCGCCTGGCGGATCATCGAAGCCATATCGCCGATTTTATTGAACAGGCCCATTGGAGCCTCCTGTTTTGTTTTGTGTTCACTCACCCGACGCGCGACGAAACAAGCGATTTGCCCTTGCTGGCGCTTCGGGTTAGTGGGCTGTGCGAAGCACTCGCCTCGGCGCTTCCGGGGTCGGCTCATACAACGACATGAAGAACCCGAGGCTAGCGCCTACGGCTCACAATACCTCTCGCCTCTCGTCTCAAGCCTCCCCTCACTCCTGTCGATCATCCACTTTCACCGGGCGGGCGTCGAATAGTTCGATCGCTTTCGCGACGAGCGGGTGTTTCGATTTATCTCGCAAGCGTTCGCGCTGCGGCGTCCGGTTCGCCGGCTGCACCGGAGCGCCGGACGGCTCGGACGACGTTTCGCTCAATACGAGGCTGACCCGCACGCCGTGGCCCGCCACTTCGGAAACCGCCGCTTGCAAGCGATCCAACTGTTCCGGCTTTTCGCAGAAGACCTTGGCTGAATTATAGTTCTTCGGAAACGTAGCGACCAGGAAGTCGTCGCCGCGGACTTCAAACCGATCGGCCTTGCTGGCATAAGCCGCCAGCATGCCGCCGAGGGTCGCAATCGCCTCTTGCCAGAGACGTTTGGCGTCTGCCGGCGCAAGAGGCGCGGCGGGCTCCAGCGCAGGGGAAGGAGCGGCCGCTGGGGCAAGCGTTCGGTCAGACGATGAATTCGCTCCTGCGCTCGGCGATTGCTGGTCGAGCTCGCGATCGTCTTCGGCGCCAGCCTCTTCGGAACTCGCCAGCGCGGCGTTCGCGCGGTCGAGCGCTTCGTTCTCGCTCAGTTCATCTTTTTTTTTTGCCGCCGGCGACGCGGCGGACTCTTGGGGTGTGTGAGTCGGAGTCGCCGGCCGCGCGGCTACCGGCGCTGGTCGCACTGCCGCCGGAGCGGGACGCGAAGTAACGCCGCCACTACGCGCCATCGTCGGCCCGTCGCCGGAATCATTAAGCTGCGCGATCAGGGCCGGCAGTTCTTCGAGATCGGCCAACTGGCAGATTCGCACCAGCGCCAACTCCGCCAGCACGCGGCGCTGCGTGCTGTAGCGCATCCGGCCGATCGTGTGGTCGAGGATCTGCATCATCGCCAGCACCGTTTGCACGCCCAATTCGCGGGCGGCGCCGCCGACCAACTCGACCGT
>DASXPZ010000577.1:0-4921 GCA_036493275.1 Pirellulales bacterium | reverse complement strand
CGCCCGGCCGATGACGGGGCCGCCGCGCTGATCGCCGAAGTCGCCGAACTTCGCGCCGGTCTGGCGCAACTCAAGTCCGATTTTTCCGAGCTGGCGGCGCAAGTCGAGCGCAGCGCAGCCGACCTGAAGCGATTGCAGCAGGCGCTGGGAGAATGATCTCGCGTAGCAATCTGGTTATATCGGGCGAATTCACGGCGTATTACTAGCGCGCACGCTCCAGCGAAGGTAGACTGTTTGACGCCCCTCGCTGGCGCTTCGGGTTAGTGTGGGAAGCACGCCTCGGGACAGGGTGAGAGCGTAACAGTTTGTGATGGCGCGTGTCGGACCGGCCGGTCGGCGCGCAAGGAGCCTACGACGCGAGGAAAGCATGCAGGATCGCGCACAGATCGTTGTCATTGGCGCCGGGATTGCCGGATCGAGCATTGCCTGGCGCCTGGCCCAACTGGGGCGCAAAGACGTGCTAGTCCTCGAGCAGGGGGAACTGATCAGCGGAACCACCTCGCACGCGCCAGGGTTGATCGGGCAGATGCGGTCCCACGTGGGGCTGACGCGCCTGCTGATGGACAGCGTCAACCTCTATCGCGGCTTGCAGCTCGATGGCATGAGCGGCTTTCAAGAAGTCGGCAGCTTGCGCATCGCTTCTTCAGCGGATCGCCTGGCCGAGTGTCGGCGGCAATTGGCCTTTGCCCAGAAGTGCGGCTTGCAGGCGCAATTGCTTACGCCGCGCGAGACGCTGGAAAAGTTTCCGCTGCTCTCAGGCGAAAGTCTCCACGGGGCGATCTACATGCCGACAGACGGCTCCGCCACCGCGCCGGTGCTGGCGGGCGCCATGATTCGCGACGCGCGAGCGCTCGGTGTCTCGTTCGCCCCACAGACTACGGTGACTGCGATCGAGAAGACTCTTGCGGGCGCTGTTCGCGCCGTGGTGACGGACCAGGGCCGCGTCGAGACCGAGACGCTGGTCATCGCCACCGGGATCTGGTCGCCGGTTGTAGGCCGGCTGGCGGGCGTTTCCATACCACTGACTCCGATCGAGCATCAATACGTCGAGACGGCGCCGATAGCCGAGTTGCAGAGCAATCCGCTGCCCAACATGCGGGACCCAGACAATCTGTTTTACGTGCGCCAAAAACAGAACTTTATGGTCGTCGGCGGTTACGAGCGCAATCCGCGCCCCTGGTCGACGCCGATTCCGCGGCGCGAGAATCCGACGGTGCAGACGTTCGACGCGACTCACTTCGAGCCGCTTCTCGACGCTGCGCGGCGGCGCTTGCCGGCCGTCGCCAGCGCGACGATTTCGCGCGGCGTGAACGGATTGGAATCTTTCACCACCGACGGCGCCTTTTTGCTCGGTCCCGCGCCCGAGACGCCCGGCGTATGGGTCGCTTGCGGCTTTTGCGCGCATGGCGTGTCGGGTGGAGGGGGTGTCGGCCGGGCGATTGCCCACTGGATCGTCGATGGCGATCCCGGCCACGATCTGAGCGCCATGTCGCTGACACGGTTTGGCGGCCGGGCGTTCGACGCCGCGACTATTGAACGGCTCGCCTGCGGCGTGTACAGCACGTACTACGACGTCGTGCCCGAGACTCGGTAGTCTTTCGTTCCGCATCTTGAGATTCGCAGACATGAATCGTGTTGACGGAGCGACATTAGTTACCGGCGCCACAGGCTTATTGGGCAATAATGTGGTGCGTTTGTTGTTATCGCGCGGCGAAAGCGTGCGCGTGTTGGCGCGGGACGCCGAGGATCCGGCGCTAGCCGGGCTGTCGGTCGAGAGGTTCGCCGGCGACGTTCGCGACGCCGGTTCCGTCCGCGCAGCCTGCGAAGGAGTGGCGGCGGTTATCCACGCGGCTGCTCACGTGCGAATGGGTTGGAGGCAGCCGGAACTGTATGAATCGATCAATGTCGACGGCACGCGCAACGTGGCGGCCGCTTGCCGCGCTGGGGGAGCGCGGATGGTGCATGTTTCGAGCACCGACGTCTTTGGACGATGTTCGCTCAGGCATGCAACGGACGAAGAGACCCCACCCGGCCCTGGGCCAAAGACTCCGTACGCCCTGACCAAGCGTGCGGCCGAGTCAGTCGTGCTCCAGGAGTGCGATCAGGGTTTGAGCGCCGTCATTATCAACCCCGGATTCATGCTGGGGCCGTGGGACTGGAAGCCCTCTTCGGGGCGAATCGTGCTGGCTGTGGGCCGCGGGACCGCCATCGTGGCGCCCAAAGGGTGGCTGAGCTTATGCGACGCGCGGGACGTGGCGGCTGGCGCGCTGGCGGCGCGAGATTGCGGCGCGATCGCGAGACGCTACATTCTGGCCGGCGAAACGTTACGGTTCATCGACGCCTTTCGACTGATCGCCGAGGTTTGCCATACGATCCGGCCGCTGATGCAGGCCCGCCGGGTGATCGCGTCGATCGGCGGCTATTCGGGCGACCTGTGGGGCTGGATCAGCGGAACCGAGCCGGACGTGAATTCGGCGGCGGTCGCCATGGCGCGGCTGCCGAAAAACTACAATAGCGCCAGGGCCGAGCGAGAACTAGGCTACCGCCGCAGGCCAGTGCACGAGACGATCGCCGACGCCTGGAATTGGTTCGGGGAGCACGGTTACCGTTAGCGCGCACCATTCACGACGCGGGCGACAGTATTCTTCGTGCGCCCGCCTTGACCTATCAGTCTGGGGAAGAAATGCCATCGGGGCATTTCTTCCCTTCGCCAGGTTCGCAGCCAAGCTGCTCACGGCTCACAAAATAACGACTTACGTCGCTATTTTGGGATCGCATCCTGCGATCCAAGCACCCGGGTGAATGCTTTCCCAGGGTGCTAGAATTGTCGTGCGTGTCAGGCGGAGTTTTTTGATCGATCCAATCCGCACGAAGATATTGAACCATGACGAGCCGGTCCGATCGGAAAAAAACTGCAACCGGGTCAAGGCAATCGAAGCCGATCGGTTCCGGCAAATCGGACGCGACTTGGCCGCCCGGCATGCGGAACGCGCCGGCCTGGCTCCGATTCGCGGGGCCGTACTTGTTGTTGGTCGGCGTGATCGTGGTCGTCTTCGGCCAGGTTCTATCCTTTGGATTTGCGCCGATCGACGACGGGATCCTGGTTTCCACCAATCCGCTTTACAATCCCCTGACGTTCCAACACGTATTGCAATCGTGGCGCGAGCCGGTTCTGCATCTCTATATGCCCGCGACGTATACCTTCTGGGCGATGGAGACGGCGATATCTCAGCAATTGGCGGGCGCCGGCCAGAGCCCGTTTCAGCCGGCGGTGTTCCACGCCGGCAACCTGATTTTGCACTGCCTGAACGCATGCCTGGTGTCGATCATTGCCAGACGGCTGACGGAAAATCCCCGCGCCGCGCTGTTGGCGGCGCTCTTTTTTGCGCTCCATCCTTTGCAAGTCGAGTCAGTCGCCTGGATTTCCGAGGGTAAAGGAATGCTTTGCAACTTGTTCTGCCTGCTCGGGCTGGCGTTGCAAATCTATCGTCTGCAAAACGAAGGGCAGGGTAAGACGTTCGCTTCCGTCCTTTACGCGGGGATGAACCTGGCTTTTTTTTTGGCGTTGCTCTCGAAGCCGTCGGCCATCGTGGTGATTCCAATCGCATGGATCATCGCAGTCGGAATTCTACGCAAACCTGTCTTGATTTCGGCCTTGGAGTTAACGCCCGGCGCGGCGGTCGCTGTGATCATCTCGGTCGTGGCGAAACAGGCTCAGGGAAATGAGCTGCTCTCATTCATTCCTACGTTGGGCCAGCGACCGTTGATCGCGGGGGACGCGATCGCCTTCTATCTGTACAAGCTCTTTTTCCCATTTGCATTGAGCGTCGATTATGCGCGAACGCCCGAGTCGATCGTCCAGGGCGCCTGGATCTGGTGGGCGTGGCTGGTTCCGGCGGGATTGGCCGGCGCGCTGGCGCTGCTGCCGCATAAGAGGTTCTGGCTGATCTCGCTGGCCATTTTCGTCGTCGCTCTATTGCCTGTCAGTGGCCTCGTCTCTTTTTTGTTTCAATACTATTCGACGGTCAGCGACCGGTATGTCTACCTGGCGATGCTTGGTCCGAGCCTGGCTGTCGCCTGGTTCTTCACGTTCTATCCGCGTCCGCAGTTGATCCTTGGGTTTGCTGTTTTACTCGGCGGAATGACGTTGCTTAGTTCGCGGCAAGCGGCTACCTGGAAGTCGGCCGAGACGTTGTACGAACACGCTCTGGCCATTACCCCCGCAGGATTTTTGACGCAGAGCGGCTTGGGTAGCTTCTATGCCGACGCCGGCCAGACACGCGAGGCGATCAAGCACCTCACGTTTGCCGCCGAGATCAAACCCGATTCGAGCGGAGTGCATCATAAGTTAGGAACCGTGTTGATCGGCGCGGGCCGCGTGCGCGAAGCGATTCCCCACTTTCAAGACGTCGTGCGATTAAAGCCCGACTGGGCCGAGGCGCATAACGACTTGGGAGTGGCGTTGGGCAAGGCGGGACGCCCGGCAGAGGCGATCGAAGAAATCCAGCAGGCCATCCGGCGGAAACCGGAAGAGCTCGAGTTTCACACCAACCTGATGGTCGCCTATTCCAAGGCCGATCGACGCGACGAGGCCATTGCCACCGCCGAACAGGCGATCGAGCTTGCCCGTTCACAAGGCCAGGCGCCGATGGCCGCGAATATCGAGGCCTGGCTACGGAATTATCGGGCTACGAAGCCGTGATCTTCCTGCGCAACTTGGCGAAGCTGGAGCCTGCCGGCGGGACGCGCGCGGATCAGAGGTTGCTGGCCGGCGAGCCGATGCTGGTTGCATGAAGCACTGAAGCTGGCGCCGGGACTGGGATCGACGATTGCCGTAGGCGCCACGTCGGCGTCGCCGCTGGGGCGCCAAGTTCATTCGAGAGGAACTGCGTTACCCAGAAGCACGGAGCTTGGCGACGAG
>DASXPZ010000576.1:0-5607 GCA_036493275.1 Pirellulales bacterium | reverse complement strand
GGCGGCGCCCGCGGGTCGCTCGCCGAGCGCGTGGCTGAGATCTATGACGGCGTTGTCGAGACGATCGCCTCACTCTCGCCGTGCTGCATGTCGCTCGAAGAGCTGTTTTCGCACTACAAGCGGCCGCGGACTTCGATCTTGATGGGGCACGCCCGCGGCGTGATCTGCCTGGCGGCGGCCAAGGCCGGCATTCCGGTCTTCAGCTACGGCGCCACGCGGATCAAAAAAACGCTGACCGGTAGCGGCTCGGCCTCGAAATCGCAAATGCAGCGCGCCGTGCAGCGCGAGCTATCGCTCAGCGCCCTACCGGAGCCGCACGACGTGGCGGACGCCCTGGCCGCGGCCCTCTGTCATTACTACGCGCAACCAGACTGGCTGGCGCTGCGCCGCGGCAACTATCCAGGAGCGCGCTCTCCGGGAGGGCGAAGCTCCTGCTGAGCCGTGCGCCGCGCACGACAACGCTTCAAAAAAACGCACTCGAAAACGCGGTCAACGCGAATAGGATTTGTACCTGCGCGTGCGCATCTCGATTTGTCCTTTTCCGCCACGTACTCGGGAAAGCGCAGTATTGATTGCCGCGCCGAAAACACTTCGCGGCTCGGCCGGAGCCCTCGCCCTCCCGGAACGTCTCTTTGAATGGCCGCGGGATTATCCGCGCGGCGGCGGGGTCGGTTGTTGTTGCGCTACGCGGGCGCTTGGCATCACGCGCTTCTGCACGTCGGTTTCGAGCACGCCGAACGTCGCTTCGTGGCGCTGCACCGTCAGTTGCAACGCGTGCAACATCCGCTTAGCCGTGTAGTAGTTCGTCACAATCCGCTGGCTCACAACCACCGGGTCGGGCGGAATGCCGAACGGCTGAGGATTGAGCCCGAAGTCGACGATCAACTCTTCCGGCGTGCCGGTCACGCGGCAGAAATTGGCGTAAGTGGCAGTGACGTTCGAGTCGTCGACACGCACCTGCTGACGCTGCGCTTGCTGATCCGCCGGCGCGTCGACCTCTTCCAGCTTGATGGTCTCTTTGGCCACGCGATGTTCTCCTTGGCTAACGTGAATAGGGGCGAGGCCCGCGCGCCGCCTGGGCTGCGAAGGACCTCGGTGTCACAATCCTTGAATGCTTCAATATACCTTTCGCTGGCCAGATCGGCTATCAACCCAAGTAGCCGGCGCACGAGCGCCACAGTCCGTTGTCGGACTACACCCACTCCGCTACAGGCGCCACAGGCGGTAGAATCGGGTCGTAACGGCGCAAATTGCCGCGTCCGGCGGACGATACTTCGCGACGCGAACAGTACTCCACCGACGCCCGAGCGAAATCAATCCCAGGTAACTCACTGCGATGCAGATTCTTTTGACCAATGACGACGGTATTTACGCGCCGGGCCTGGCCGCGCTCGAACGCGAGATGCGCGAGTTGGGTAACGTGACTGTGGTCGCCCCGGCCCAGGAACAAAGCGGCGTTGGGCATTCGATCACGTTCCTCAGCCCGGTGGTGGTGAAAGAAGTCTTCGAAGGCCCGCGGCGCCGCGGCTGGGCAGTCGAAGGAAGCCCGGCCGACTGCGTGAAGCTGGGGATCTTCGAGTTTTGCCAGACCCGCCCGACGCTGGTCGTCAGCGGCATCAACGGCGGACTGAACGCGGGGATCAACGTCCTTTATTCCGGCACCGTGGCGGCCGCGATCGAAGGCGCCTTTTTCGACATCACCAGCGTGGCCGTCTCGCTCGAATACGACGAGCACGCCCAGTTCGAGGTCGCCGCGCAAATGGCCCGACGGGTGATCGAGCAGATTTTGGCGCGCAAAAAACCGGCGCCGCAACTTTATAATCTGAATATCCCTACGCGGGCTTTAAAAACGCCGCGCGGGCTGAAGGTCGTGCCGATGGGCTTGCAGCGCTACGGCGAGCACTACGAAAAACGAACCGACCCTCGCGGCCGCAATTACTTCTGGGCCACCAGCGATCCCCCGCCGCAACCCGGCAAAGAAGAATCCGATCTGACCGCGCTCGAGCAAGGCTACATGACGCTGACGCCATTGCACTTCGACCTGACGCGGCACGATATCTTGACGACGATGCGCGACTGGAAATGGGAGCAGCCGTTGTAGTGAGCTGATATAACGATAGAAGGAAGAGAGCTTACGAGAGAGCGCGGAGCCAGCGAACCGCGCTGAGCGGGCGCAACCTGAGGAGTCTCCAAATGACGCCACCTCGATCATTCCTCGCGGCGAATTATCATCGGATCGCTCTCGTATCGTTGTTTTGCGCCCTCGTGTGCGTCGGTTGCGGCGAGTCGTCGCCTCCTTCGGCCGCTCCACCCACCCCCGCGCCCTACGCGGGCGATGGCCCACCGACGCCCCACATGGCTAGTCCTCCGCCCGAGCCGACGCTTTACAAGGCGTCGGAGGATCACACCGCCAAAGGGATGAAAGCGGCCGCAATTGGCGAAGGCGCGGTCTCGACGCCCGCGAAAGTTTATCTGCGAATTCCGGATCAATTGGTGTTCGGCCAGGTTCGTCAGGCGCTCGGCTTCTATCGCGCCGCCAACGGCGATTATCCCAAAACGCAGGAAGAGTTCGATCGCGAGATCATCACGGCGAACAACCTGCGCCTCCCAGAACTCCCGTCCGGCAGCCGCTACGTCTACCGAGCGGAAGACGGAGAGCTGCTGATCGAAGAAACGCCGACGCCGTAGGTGGATGAAAACATGTCGAATAGTCTCCGCAGGTAAGACAACGAGTGCAAAAAAAGAGGATTGGCCACGGAGGGCACGGAGGACACCGAGGGGGAGGGAGAATACTGCACGCGGATACACCTTGCTCGCTCCGTGAATGATCTATCTTGCCATCAGTAATCGGACTTTCGAGGCAAATCGGCGGCTTCCAGTCCTCGACTCCCATCTCACAATCTCGCTTTTGTTTGTTCTTCGTCTCGGTGTCCTCTGAGACCTCTGTGGCAATCGTTTTCCCCATACGCAACGATCTCGAACGAGAGTCGCCTTAAGCGCCTCGCTGATTTCCTCGGCCCCTGTTCGCTCGTCAGCGAGACGAGAGAAAAACGCGACCTGTGGACACCACGCCAGGGAACTAATCCGCTCCTCCCGGCGTCCATTGGCTATCGCGGTCACGATTTTCAGAAAAAAGGGAGCGGCGCCCTAATAAACTGCCTGTTGCGGCGTTCTCTTATCAGAGATGGGGCAGGCGCCGCTTGAACTGAAGCCGCCAGACCGTGTTTGGCTACCCAGACCGTGACGGGCGGCAAGATCGACAATCTAAGCGGCGACTCGCTTTACCTGTCTTTGTTCGGTTGTCTAGTCAGGCGGGACGCCTCCTGACCAACGGGCGAAAAAGTTCGACATCGCTGCGAGGGGGGCGTATGAGTCGGCTGCCGGGCGCCAAGGGAGAATGGATTCGCGGCGTGCTCGCCGAGCACGAGGCGGCCCTGCTGCGCTACGCCCTGCGCCTGACCGGCGACCCTCAAAAAACGCAGGACGTGGTGCAAGAGACTTTTTTGCGGCTCTGCCAGGCCGACCGCTCCGAAGTCGATGGCCACGTCGGGCCGTGGCTGTTTCGCGTCTGCCGGCAAAGGGTTTTGGACCTGCATCGCAAGGAGCAACGCATGCCAATTGCGGAATCGGGCGCGGTCAATGGCTGCCCCAGTCCGACGGTCGCGCCGGATCAACAATGTCAGGCCAACGAGGAAGCCCGCGCGGTGCTGGCGGCGCTCGCGGCGCTGTCGGCCGATCAACAAGAGGTCGTGCGGCTGAAATTCGGCCAGGGGATGAGTTACCGCGACATCGGCGCCGTGACAGGGCACACCGTCTCGAATGTCGGCGTGCTGCTGCACACGGCCATCAAGAAAATTCGCGAGTCGTTCGACGCCAAAGAGACCGAAGGCGCGGCGGCTCGCCACGATACCTAGTCAGAGTTTAGTTGCCGCGATGTTTAGTTGCGGAAGTAATTGGTTCGCGCGGCGCCTGCTTCGCACGGGGGGAGCGGCCGCAAACAGTGTGCGTTTTTCGTTTTGAACGAACTGGGCAGGCAGGAGATAATCGTCATGACACTCGATCCACACGATCCACGCTTGACGGCGTACGCGATCGGAGAGCTCGATGCGCGCGAGGCCGCATTGGTCGAAGCCGAACTGGGGCAGTCGCCCGATGCGGCCCGCGCGGTCGTCGAGATTCGCCACGCGGCAGAGTTGCTCACGCAGGCGCTGAAGACAGAGACCACGGCGGCGCCGGCGGAGCTCAACGCCGCGTCGCGCGCCGCGATCTATGCCGCGGCGGAATCGACCAATGGCGCGCACGCCGCGGCTGTCGCCCCTCACTCAGTCCCAACGCAGTCTGCGGCCGCCAGTCATTCGGCGCCTCAACTTCGGCCGGTTTCGCCAGCGAATCGACGGGTTGGCTGGTTGCGCCGGCATAAGTTGGCGATCGGCCTGGTCGCGGTCGCCGTTTGCGCGGTGGGATTGATCTTGCCGGCCACGCGGATGTCGATTGAAGCCGGGCGCCCCACGAACTTGGCGCTTTACGATTCGTCGTCCCACTCTCGCACAAATTCTCCGAGCCCTGCTTCGCCCCTCGCCGAGTCTCCGCGTGAAAACGTGCCTGTCGAGTTCAGCGTCGACGTGAACGATAAGGACGTCCTCAACTCGGTAGCTCCCGGTCGCAATAAGGGCCTGCAAGATGCTCGCTCGGCCGCCGATGGCTCGAAAAAGTCCAAAGAGCTGAATGCCGCCGGCGAGGAATTGCGGTTGCAGGAGTCAAAAAACGGCTCCAAGCCAAGCGAAGTGTTCGATACCGCCATGCCAAGACCGAGCGCATTTCCCGCCAGCACGGCGCCGCAATCGCAAAGTGGAGTTAGCCTCGATGGTAGGTATTCGAACAAGTCATCCAGAACCGTCGGCGAAGATGGCGACAATGGCCAGCGCGGCGATGTGAATGGCCAAGCGAATAAGCCGAATGACCGCACTCGGGTAGAAAAAAATGAAAAGCAGGGGGTGGCTTCCGATAAAATATTTATGCGGAATAACACAGACTATCAGGGCGGACAACAGAGCAAGTCTGACAAAGGCCAAGGAGAAAAGAGTAACAGAGTTTCAGAAGGTTTAAGTCGTGATGGTATTTTTAGCGCCGATCTGGATGTTCAATTTGAGAGTAGCGATAAAGGAATGAAACGCGGTGAGGAAGGGCGAGGCTTGGTGTTGGGGAAGCCTGCCGGTCAGGTCGTTGATGAAAGGGAAGCGAGGCGCCCCGTCCTGAATAAAATCGAACGGCTCGATGGGCTTAACAAGCGACAGCAGGGGAGCGACGGTCAGAATTCCGACGACCCTGCTAAGCCTCAGGGAAGCGGTCCCAACACCGAAGACTACGCCCGGATCGTCGAAAACCAATTCCAGGCCGTCGGCGATCAGCCGCTGTCGACTTTTTCGATCGACGTCGACACCGCCTCGTACTCGATCGTGCGCCGCTTCCTGAATCAAGGAACGCTGCCGCCGCCGTCGGCCGTGCGGATCGAAGAGCTGATCAACTACTTCCATTACAGCTACCCGGCGCCGAAGGAAGACGCCGCCGATCCGTTCGCCGCCCACGCGGACGTCGTGGCCTGTCCCT
>DASXPZ010000575.1:0-1561 GCA_036493275.1 Pirellulales bacterium | reverse complement strand
GACAGAAACCGGCTCACCGTCTGGCCCCACGGTTCTTTCTTGTTCTTCACGAGCATGCGATAGCCGCGCGATTCCAACTCTGCCGTCGCCTGTTCGACGTCGGCGACATCGAACTCCAGCCACGCCTGCGGCGGCGAGATGTCGGCGGGCCAGGCGTCTTTGCCGAAGCAGGATTGCGCTGCTTGCTCCAGCGGCCAAAGCGCGAAGGTCTTGGCGCCGTTCACTTTCTCGGTGTGAAGGTAGCCACCGGCTTCTTCTTTGAAACGGATGCCGAGATGCTCGTTGTAAAGTTTGCGGCTGGCGGCGGTGTCGCGCACGATCGGGCCGAAGCCGGCGATGAACAGGACGTTGATGTTTCCGAGGGGTTCCAAGACCAGCCTCCTGGTCGAATCATAGCCGAGAGCTCAAATGACAAAATGAGATTCTCGGCAGCGTCCGTCAACAAAGAATCACCCTCACCCTAACCCAAATAATTCAACTCAACCACGAAGGCACGAAGAGCACGAAGAAAGACAAGTCAAATCAACCGATGTGAGTCGCGCAACGTGCGCGCCTGGCGGAGATGACCCGATCATGCACAAGGCGGGTTGCTGTCACGACTTCTTCGTGTCCTTCGTGTCTTCGTGGTGAATAATCCGGGCTAACCCTCTCCCACGAGTACGTGGGAGAGGGGACCAGAGGGCGCACCACCAAAAAGCCGACCCGCTTTCGCGGGCCGGCTGGGGGGCGAAGATCTTTAAACTTTTCGAATCCGCCTCACGCGGCGACGTTCGCCGGTTCCCGCGGGGCCGTCACGTCGAGGGATTCGACGATCGGTTTGCTCCGCGTGCGGAGCACGCCGTCTTCCATCACCTGGCGGATCTTGGTCAGCGCCTTGTTCTGGATCTGGCGGACGCGCTCCTTGGTGACGCCGATGATCTGGCCAACTTCTTCCAGCGTCATCGGGCTGTCTTCCGCCTGCTGCCAATTGAAGCGGCGGCGGATCACCGTCTGCTCGACGTCGCTCAGCTCGGCCAGGTTGCGGTCGACGATCTGCTTGAGCTCATCGACGCAATCTTCCTCGACGGCGTCACGCCGGCGATCGGCCCAGTCGGACTTCTCATAATCCGGCTCGAACTCGACCGGGAAACGGGTCTTGTACCGGCTCGACTTCAGCGATGTGCGGCTGAACGCTTTCAAAATCGCGCGGCAAGCATAGGTGCTGAACTTGAACCCGCGATCGACATTGAACTTGTCCACCGCGCGGAGCAGGGCCATGTTGCCTTCGCTGACGATCTCGGCGAAGTCCACATCACCCAACCGCGTGCGCTTGGCCATCGCCAGTACCAGCGCCAGGTTCGTCCGCGTCAGGTATTCGCGGAAGTGCTCGAACTTGCGGTGCCATTCGAGGAACTCTTCAGCCAGGTCCTTGGTCAGGCCTTCGGTTTCGATCTTCTTCTTCAGCCGCGAGAGTTTCCGCTTGGCGTAGTTGAAGCGCAGGAACATCACGCGCTCTTCGCCGGCCTGCATGAGCGTGGGGGCACCAGAGATCGATGAGTCGACGGCCTCGTCGCGCGTGGGT
>DASXPZ010000574.1:0-15590 GCA_036493275.1 Pirellulales bacterium | reverse complement strand
TGGGGCGGCGATACGGAAGTCGTCAAGACCAGCGCCACCAAGGGCACGGGCCTCGACGACCTGCTCAGCACCCTGCTCACCGTGGCCGAATTGCACGACTACAAGGCCAATCCGGCCCGTCGCGCCTACGGCACCTGCTTGGAAGCCGAACAGCACGAGGGCCGCGGCGTGGTCGCCAAGTTCATCGTGCAAAACGGCACGCTCAAAGTGGGCGACGTCGTGGTCTGCGGTTCTGCTTCGGGCCGTATCAAGGCGATGTACGACACGCTCAACCCGCACCAGACGTACGACGAGGCTGGCCCTTCGACCCCGGTGAACATCACGGGTCTCGACCTAGCGCCGGGCGCGGGAGATCACTTCTACGTGCTCGACGATATTACCCAGGCCCGCAGCATCGCCGAGAAGCGCAGCCAGGATTCGCGCCGTGTGGCACTGGGCGTCGGCGGAGCGACCCACGTCACCTTGGAAAACCTGCACGAGCGCTTGGGCGGCGACGAAGTGCAAATGCTCAACCTCATTTTGCGGGCCGACGTGCGTGGCTCGATCGAAGCCATTCAGAAGGAGCTCACCAAGCTCGAACATCCCGAAGTGCAGATCAAGATTCTGCAGGCGACCGTGGGTGGTGTCACCGAGGCGGACGTCCACCTGGCCGACGCTTCGGACGCGATCATCATCGGGTTCAACGTGGTGCCGGACGAAGGCGCCCGCTCGCTGGCCGAAGATCGGGGCGTGCAGATTCGCCGCTACGACATCATCTACCAGGTGACCGACGATCTGAAGAAAGCGCTCGAAGGGCTGCTGAAGCCCGAAAGTCGCGAGGTCGATCTCGGCCGTGCCCTGGTGCAGCGGACGTTCGCCATCAGTCGCCTGGGCGTTATCGCGGGCTGCCGCGTGTTGTCGGGCTCGATCGAGCGGAACACGCGCGTGCGCGTGATTCGCGACAATCGCATTATCGGCGATTACGCGCTGGAGTCTTTGAAGCGCGAAAAGGACGACGCCCGCGAAGTCCGCGAAGGGTACGAGTGCGGCATGAAGCTGTCGGGATTCAACGATCTGAAAGAAGGGGACGTGCTCGAGGACTACCGCGTTGAGGAAGTCGCGCGCACGCTTTCGTAGCACGACGACCAGCCATGCACTCTCGTAGAACACAAAAAGCGGCTCAGGCCATCCGCGAGGTCGTCAGCATGGCGATCTTGACCGAGATGAATGATCCGCGGGTGCAGGACGTAACGGTCACGCAAGTTGAAGTGGCCCCGGACATGCGCCAGGCCAAGGTCTACGTGTCGATCCGGGGAAACGAGACCAAGCAGCGGCTCTGCCTGCAAGGATTGCGCAGCGCGGCCGGCTACTTGCAGGCCAAGCTGGCCAGCCGGATCGAGACGCGGTACACTCCCCGGCTTGAGTTTGTCCTAGACTTAGGGGTCAAGAAATCGATTGAAATGGCGCAGATCCTGGGAAGGGTTTTGCCCCCTAAGCCCGTGGAGACAGCCGACATAGACGCGGAAGACACTGCCTCGGAAGAAACGGCCGCAGACGACCCCGCCGCAGCAGACCCCACAGAGAATCAACCCCAGTCCGACGAAGACGACGCGCACGGCGAGCCGTGAGCCTCGGATTTCTCGGAACACTGACCTTCCAGCCACGGCCCGTAGCGCGCGCACAAAAGTATGGCGAACCCCAACCGCAGCAGCCTGTTAGCCAGGCTCCACAAGACTCTCAAGAAGCACTACAAGCCGGTTCCGCTGCCGAACCGGCCGGTGCTCGAGCAATTGCTGTACGCCTGCTGCCTGGAGAACGCTCGCTACGAGGCGGCGGATCAGGCCTACGCGGCGGTCTCGACGTCGTTCTTCGATTGGAACGAAGTTCGAGTCAGCACGGCCAAAGAACTGGCCGACGTGATGCACGGGCTGCCCAACTCGATGGCCGCGGCCAACAATCTGAAGAACACGCTGCAAAGCGCCTTCGAGGCGACCTATTCGTTCGACCTCGAAGCGATGAAAAAACAGAACCTCGGCCAGGCCATCCAACGCCTGAAGAAGTTCAACGGGGCCTCGCCCTTCGTGGTCGGTTACGTCACGCAGGCCGGGCTGGCGGGTCACGCCATCCCGCTCGACCGCGGCGCGCTCGACGTGCTGTTCATCGTCGGCGCGGCCACCGAAGAAGAAGTGGCCAAGGCCGAAGTCGCCGGACTCGAACGGGCGATCCCCAAGACCAAAGGCGCCGAGTTCGGTTCGTTGTTGCATCAACTGGGCGCGGAGCTGGTGGCGTCCCCCTTCTCGCCGATCGTGCACAAGATTTTGCTCGAAGCGGCGCCCGAGGCGAAAGACCGATTGCCGAAGCGTCACGTGAAAAAGCCCACGCCCCCGCCGGTTCCAGAAAAGCCTGCGGCCCCGGCCGGCAAGCACGCCACTCCCGCCACCGGTAAGACGGCAGCAGTTCACGGCAAATCGGCCTCGCCGGGCAAGCCGGTCCCCGCGTCCGCTTCGGCCAAAAAGCCCGCCGCTCCGGACAAGAAGGCCGAAGAGTCGAAGAAAAAGCCAATGGCCAAGCCGTCTCCGCAATCGAAGAAGGGTCATCCGGCGGAAAAGAAAAAGCCCGCCGCGCTGAAGCTGGCGAAACGCAAGCCGCGCTAATCGAGCGGCTTCGCGGCGTTCACCTTCTGTTCGTAACGCTGCGGATCTTCGCAGTTGGTCCAAATGCTGCAATCTCTGCAGAAGAGGCGTTTTCGGACCACGCGCTCCAGTGAAGCTATAGCTGGCAGAGCCGCAAGCCAAGCAAGAGCAGCGGTCAAAAGCGGAAAACGGCATGCATGATGGCTGGGCTGGCCGGGCGCGTTTCGGCGAATTGTTCGCGGTGGTTTTGGCGCCGGCTACAATTGGGGAATGAGCGAGCCGCCAAAACGTAGCGTAGACGACCTCACTCCGCTGGAGCGCGCTGTCCACGAGAATCTCGACCTCGGGCCATTCACGTGGAAGAACGCGCTTTGGACGGCGCTCGCCGCCATCGCTACTGCGATTTGGATCGGATGGAGGAACTCGCGATGACGCCAACCACCCCACCCAGCCGCTGGTTTCAGTTCGGACTGCGAACGATGTTCGTGGTGGTTTTTTTGCTGGCGATATTTCTGGGTTGGCTAGCGTGGACTTTACGTATGATTCACGCACGGCGCGCGGTCCTCGAATCGGTAAGCGATCGGCATGGCGATTTTTGGACTCTGGGTAGATGTCAAGAGGGACTTGGCGGACCAAAGGATGTCAGGGAGGCGGAGGCTCGTGAACTTGCCACACAATGCAGCATTCCGTTTTGGCGGAAGTGGCTTGGGGACGAACCGGTCGCGTTGATTTTCGACACGTTTGGAACTGAAGTCGACCGAAGCGAGCAGAGAAGATTATTTCCTGAGGCTATCGCCATTCAACAATTTCCAGGATTAGAGGGGTTCCAAATCGACCTAAATAATCTTGAGCCCGTGCCCATAGCTCCCGTTCTCTCAAATCCCGTGCCGCGCGCAATCAAATGACCCAGTACGAACTTTTCGCGGCCTTTTCAAAGGACCAACTCTTTGCAAGACACCCCTCTCCCACTCTGCCAGAGTGGCACAAATCGGCCTTTTTTGATAGAATGCATTGTCTAGCAAGCCTTTGCGCCGTGGCCGAGGCGCTGGGTCTTTGCGCCCACTCGGCTGCCCGTCTGGCGAGACGCGGGTTTTCTTTACGTTTCAACCAGCCCGAGCAGATTGGGCCTTTTTTCACTGAGGAGCCGGCCGTGGCTGTTCGTCGATGGGCCTGTTGTCTGCTCGTGGGCGCCTGTTGCTGTTTTGGGCTGGGGGGAGGCGCGAGCGTTGGATTTGCCAGCGACGAGCCGGCGCCCCAGCCGACGGCGACGCAAACCCCAGAAACTTCCACTCCCAAAACAGAGCCTGCCGCCTCGCAGCCGAAGGGGTCCTCCGGCCCGGCGACGGTGCTCGATGAGCCGCCGGCGCCGATTTCGGAAAAATCGCCACGCACCGAGCAACAGAAAAACCACCTCGAAGCGCTTAGCCTGTTCAGCACCGGGCGAATCGCCGAGCAACATGAGCAACTCGCGCCTGCCCTGCGGCTCTATCAGCGGGCGCTGCGCTTAGAGCCCAACGCCACGCCGATTATTCGGCAGATCATTCCGCTGGCCTTCAGTCTCGATCGTCCGAATGAAGCGGTACGCTACGCGCTGAAGGCGGCCGAGCTCGAGCCGGGCGATCCGCTGCTCTTGCGGCAGCTTGGCCTGCACCTCACCGAGACCGGCAAGTTCGACCAGGCGCTCAAGCTCTACGAGCAAGCTCGCAGCCGATTGGAGAAGCAGCCGCGGAGCGCCGCGTACGTCCTGCTGACGATGGAGTTGGGGCGGCTCTGCTTCGTGACCGATCGTCAGCGACAAGCGGCCGAGGCGTTTGCCGAAGTGATGAAGGCCTTCGACAAGCCGGAAGATTTCGGCCTCAACGAATCGCAGCGCAAAGCGCTGACAGGGGACGAAGGGCGCAAGAACCTCGATCTATTCGCCGAGGCGTTTCTCACCGCCGATCGTCCGGATGACGCCCTGGCCGCTTATGAAAAGATGGAAAAGCTGCGCTCGGACAAAGCACTCTATGCCTATCATCAGGCCCGCGTCAGCCAGCACAAGAAGCAATTCGAACAGGCGCTCGAGCAATTGCAGGCCTATTTCGATCAGCACGCCACGGTTGGCGGCGCCGGGCCGTACGAGCTGCTGAGCAAAGTCCTCACCGATCTGAACAAGCAAGGAACGATCGTCGAACGGCTCGAAGCCCTCTCCGCGCAAGAACCGAAAAACCGGGCCCTGCTGCGCGTGTTGGCGCGGGCCGAACTGACCGCCGGCAATCTCGACAAGGCCGAAGCCGCGTACAAGGAATTACTCAAAGACTCCGCCAGCGACGAGGTGTACGAAGGACTGACGCAGGTCTATCGCAAACAGTCGAAATATCCTGAGTTATTGAAGACGTTGGGCCGAGCCGCCGCCGACACCACCAGCCTCGAAATCGCCGAAAGTCAGATCAAGGAGCTTGCCAAGGCGCCCGAGGCAGTCGAAGCGCTCGCCGCCGCTGGGCGAAAGCTGCTGGCGGACAAGCCTGACTCGCTCGGATATGGCGATCGATTGGCGCTGGGGCTATTGGGTTTGCAAGCCAAAAAGTTCGACATGGCTAGCGAGTTCTTCGAGCTGGCGCTCAAGTCGAAACGGGACGAGGCGGCGAGCCTGTACGAGTCGTGGGGCATCGGTCTGCTCATGGGGGAGCAATACGCCGACGCGGCCAAGGTCTTCCAGCGCGCCATCGACGAAAAGGTCTTGCCGGCGGGGAATACCGGCTTCCACCTCTACCTGGCTGGCGCGCTCGAAATGGCCGACAAGACCGATGAGGCGTTGGCGGTGGCCCGCGCGGCGCTCGCCCTGCCGAATCCCTCGCCGCGGATGTACTCTCGCCTGGCCTGGATCTTGTATCACGCCAAGCGAACCGACGAAGCCGCCAAGGCATACGAGGACCTGATCGCGCGGTACGATTCGCAATATCAGTCCGAAGACACCCGGGGCTTGCTGCGCGACGCGCGGCTGGCGCTCTCGAACATTCGCGTGATGCAAAAGCGGACTGCTGAGTCCGAAGAGCTGCTCGAGCAAGTGCTCGATGAATATCCCGAGAACATTTCGGCCCTCAACGATCTCGGCTACCTATGGGCCGAGCATGGCAAGCACCTCGATCGCGCCCTGACGATGATCCAGCAGGCCGTAACCGATAGCCCCGAGAACGCGGCCTATCGAGATAGCCTGGGCTGGGCCTACTACATGCTGGGCCGCTACCCCGAGGCGATCGAGCAGTTGCAAAAAGCGATTAGCAAGGAGGAATCGCCGGACGGCGTTATGCTCGACCACCTGGGAGACGCGCAGCAGAAGGCCGGCCAACTCGAAGCAGCCCGCGAATCGTGGCGGCGCGCCGTCGAGTCGTTTGAACGCGATAAGGAAGCCGAGAAGGCCGCCGCCGCGCGGCGCAAGCTGGAAGAGCGTAAGTAAACGCCACATCGCGCGACGAGACGAGCGCGACCGCGAGCAAGTTTCATTCATTTTCTAAATCGTTACAATCTCCGGCCGCAGGCGCAACCATGATAGCGCCGGCCGATAGCAATGCGGAGCACGTGCGTTCCATGGCAGGTCATTCCCATTGGGCGAATATCGCCCATAAGAAATCGCTGATTGACAACAAGCGCGGCAAAGTCTGGAGCAAAATGTCGAAGGCCATTATCGTGGCCGCGAAGACCGGCGGAGGAGACCCCGTCATGAACCTCCGGCTGCGTTATGCCATCGACGCTGCCAAGGCCATCAGCATGCCCAAGGACAACATCACCCGCGCCATCAAGCGCGGGACGGGCGAGTTGGAAGGGGGCAACCTCGATGAATGCCTGTACGAAGGTTACGGTCCCGCCGGCGTGGCCGTGCTCTGCGAAATCCTCACCGACAACCGCAATCGCACCGCCGGCGAGATCCGAAAAATCTTCGAGCTGGCCGAAGGCAAGCTCGGCGAGAGCGGCTGCGTTTCCTGGATGTTCGACCGTAAGGGGTTGATCGTCGTTCCCTCCGCCAAGATCGAGGAAGACGCGCTGGTCGATCTCTCTCTGGCGGCTGGCGCCGACGACGTCGAGCGGGTCGACGCCACGTTCGAGGTCACCTGCGACCCCAGCGTCTTTCAGGCGGTGCTCGAAGCGGTAAAGAAGCACGGCCTCGACCCCGAGATGAGTCAGATCTCGCGCTTGCCGAAGAACACGGTCGACCTCGACGCCGACGCGGCGCGTAAGGTGTTGAAGCTGATGGAACGGCTCGACGATCACGACGACGTGCAAGACGTGGCAGCGAACTTCAACATCCCCGACGACGCCATGGCCGAAATCGGCGGTGGTTGAACGGGTTGAAGGCGCCCGTCACGCCAACGAATCGTCTCGCCTCACGGCTTTAGTCCTGGCGGCACGCCGTTAGGGAATTCTCGTTTGATGACTTCCTCGATATAGCGCTCGCGATTGGCCGGTTTGGGGTGGGTGCTGAGAAACTCCGGCTGCGAGTCTCCTTGCGAGACGCGGTCGAGGATCTTCATCACGCCAAGCATCGCGCGGGGATCGTACCCAGCGTCGGCCATCAGCTTGACTCCCCATTCGTCGGCCTGTACTTCGTCGCCGCGGCCGTATTTCATGTTGACCATCTCGCCGATGGCTTGCGCCATCCGGGCGCTATCGGCGCTGCCGCCGGCCACGCCCGCCGCTCCCACCAGCCCTTGCGTCAATTGCTGCTTGGCCAATTGCTGGGCTCCGTGACGGGCCAGCACGTGTCCCACTTCGTGTCCCAGAACGCCAGCCAGTTGGCCTTCGGTCTCCAGGTCCTTGAACAGGCCGACAGTGATAAAGACCTGCCCTCCCGGCAGGGCGAAAGCGTTGACGGTTTGCGGGTCGCTCAACAGATGAAACTTAAATGGATAGGGATTTCGCCTCCCCTGGCTGGCCAGCTTGCGGTCGAGCGCGCCGAGCAACTCTCCGCCGACCCGATCGACCAGCGCGCGGGCGCTAGCGTCCCGCGCCAGGCCGCCAGATTGCTGCATCATCTGCGGCTCGGCGTTCAGCCCGAGCGCGATCTCTTCCTGGCTGGTCATGGCGACGCGCTGTTTCTCACCGGTGATTTCGTTCTTGCTCCCCGTGCTCAGGTAAGTGATGAACGAGATCAGGGCGATCACCGCGGCGATGATCAGCCGCATCTTCAGCGAGGACGATCGGTCATCGCGATACTGACCGTAGGACATGCCTCGGGCTCCTGAGAATGATAGCTAGGGGAAATCGGGACACCGGCGGCGCCTGCCGGCATTTTAGCCTACAGCAATTGCCAGGCCAGCCGCGAAGGAGAGATTGCATTGCCACTTTCCGGAGGTCCGATATCCTGATCGCAGTCTCGGCGTCGCCTCATTACCTTTTCAACCAACTCATTTCGATCCCATGCCAACAGCCCGCGCCGCTCCCAAGGTTTTTTTGATCACCGGCTGCGCGAGCGGCATCGGCAAGCGGCTGGCCGAACGGGTCGCCGCTGCCGGGCATTCCCTGCTGGCGACTGACGTCAACTCGGCCGGACTGGCGGCTGTTGCGCCGCAAACCTGGGCCCTGCCTCGCGTCGTTTGTCACGCCTTCGACGTCCGCGACGCGATCGCCTGGCGAGCAGCCGTGCAACTTGCGGTGAGCCATTGGGGGCGACTCGACGTCCTGTTGAACGTCGCCGGCGTGGTGCGGCCGGGAAATGTCCATGAGATTACGCCCGAGCAACTGCTGGTCCATCTCGACGTCAACGCGGGAGGCATGATGTTGGGGACGCAAGCCGCGGCGCAGCAGATGGTCGCGCAGCGCGGCGGCCACATCGTGAATATCTGCTCGCTGGCCGGGGTGGCGCCCGTGCCGGGCATCGCAGGCTACACGGCGTCGAAGTTTGCGGTCCGCGGCTTCTCATTGGCCGTGGCGCACGAATTGAGGCCGCATGGGGTGAGCGTGACCTGCGTCTGCCCCGACGCCGTCGAGACGCCGATGCTCGACCAGGAAATGGACTACGACGACGCGGCGTTGGCGTTCAGTTCGAGCCGGCCCCTCACCGTGGACGAGGTGGCCGACGCCGTGCTCGATCGCGCGCTGGCGCGGCGTCCGCTCGAAATCCTCCTTCCGCGCCGGCGTGGCTGGCTCGCGAAATTTGCGTCGCTGGCGCCGAATTGCGAGCGCTGGCTGATCGGTCCTCTGACGCGCAGCGGAAGAAAACGCCAGGTAGCGTATCGCGAAAGAAAACAAAGCACGTACGGCGACCGCGGCTAGCTTGAAAGCAGGAAAGCAGCGGTTACAGATCGACGCTGCCCGGTTTGGCAGGGCGCACGGCCGGCGGCTTGGGCGCCGCCGGAGGTTTCTCCGCCGCGACCGGAATTGCTCGCGCGCCCGGCGCACCCTTCACTCCCTTGTCGGCCGGCCCTGCGACCTGAACCGCCGGCTTCTCAATCCGATTCAAAAAAGCGTCGATATGGGCGGCGTCTCCCACATTCAGATCTCGAGCGCGCACCAAGAATGGCCGCGCCCTTTCCGATTCGTCGTCGGCAAAGAGAACCAGTCCGAGCAGAAACAGTAGGTCCGAGTTCTGCCCCTTGGTCACGGCCTGCGCCAGCGCGTCTAGGTGAGCGCCTTTCGACAATTGGTTGTCACCGTAGAGCGAGGCGAGTCGAAAGCCGGACGTCGGCCAATCGGGATCCATTTCCAACGCCTTGCGAAACATTTTGGCCGCTGCGTCGTAGCGCCCCAACGCGAAGAGCGAAAAACCCTGGCGGAAGAGCGGGGCCGCCAGGTCGGCCGCGGCGCTCGCTGCGCTGCGATAATGCTGCGTGGCGTCGAGGTACGATTGCCGCGCGAAGGAGGCGTCTCCCAACTCGATCTGTTTCTGCGCGCGAGCCTTTCCTTCGGCAGTGCTGGCGCGCGGCTTATTGCGAACTTTTTCGGCCGGAGCCTCTGGCGCCAAAACGCCGAAGCCTCCCACGCCGCCGTTGCCGATTCCTGCACCAATCATCGGCTGCGCAGGCGCCACCACCGGAGCAGCGAGCGGCGCTACCCAAGGCGCAACGCCGCCATAGAACGGCCGTGGATAATAGGGATAACCATATCCATAACCGTATCCGTACGGTGGATAGTAGGGATAGTTAAAGCTGTAGAACAGGCCCCCGGTTCCGTAAGCCGCTCCGCCGTAGAACGAATTGCCGAACGACGCTCCGCCGCCGAACGCCCGCCATCCCGTGTTGCTTGGCAACAGCGCGTTGTAATTCGGACTGGAGGGATCGTGAACCGAGTTCTGGCTGAAGCCGGGAGAGAGTGCGTCGGCTGAAGGCAAACCCGACCGGTGATGAAGTTGGGCCAGCACGACGTCGGGCCACCAAACAGCCGCCACTGCCAGAATGGCCGGAGCACATCGGACCAACACGCGCCGTGGCATCGCACGTCTCCACAATTCCGGCGACAGAAGCGAGGGAAAACCCTCCACCGTGAATTATCGGCTCTTAGCGGCAATGCGGCAAGCAGAATGCGCACGAGATATGGCACGAAATCAAGAGTGATCCATCGCCAGCCTCTGGCAGGAACTCTACGCCAACAATCTGGAGACGCTTTCCATCAGCCGGTCCATGGCGAACGGCTTGCGGATATAATCGTCGACGCCCAGCATTTCGGCGTACGCCTTATGGCGGCTCCCCTCGTTAGCGGTGATCATGATCACGCGCATTGGCACCGGACGGGTCCGACGAAGCTTTTCCAACACCAAAAACCCGCTTCGCTTGGGCATCATCATGTCCAAAATCAGCAGGTCGGGGTCTTCCCGCTCGGCCATCGCCAACCCCTGGTTGCCATCGCGAGCGACCAGGATCTTGTATCCGCGCGCTTCGAGCGCCAGTCGGAGCGACTCGACGATTTCGTGATCGTCGTCCACCAGCAGGATGCGCTTGGCCGCGGGTGCGTCGGGCTTGGCGCCTGTGTTCGGGTCCGACATCAGGTTCAGCGCGCCTCGGGTTGGAGCAAACTTTTGGCCGGCGTGTTCCGACCCGCGCAAGCCCGCGGACAATCCGCCGTTTGCGAACTATCACAAGTAGCCGACTTGCCCGGGATTTGCAAGCCGAAGCTACCTGCCGGTTTGAGCAACCTCTGAGTTAAGCGCTTAGCTCATCAGCAGGTAGGAGAAATCCGCTCTGTAAGACACGAGGAGACCAGATTCCCTAACAGGCTTTAATTTAGGGACCGACTCAAGCTCACGATCGGACTGACTGAGCTGGCTATCGTCTAAACACCATGGGAGCGGTTTTGCGAAGGCATCGGGCTCCGCCTGGCAGGCGCACTGCCCGGCTCATCCACGGTCAGTCTCGATTGGCGGTCTGTGGGCGATTGCCCAGAGGTGAGGGAGCGCGCCGATTTGGCCAAGCTTGAAGCCCAAAATGGCGTCCGACGCTTCAAAAGGCCCTTACTGGCCGGATCAGATCAGCAACGCCGCTAGGCCCAGGACTATTAGGGCCTGAAAGAGCCATAAGTGAGAAATCTGGGCGTTTTCTGCGTTTGCGTCAGTCATAGTCGCCAATATACATATGCCTCTCGGCATATACAAGAAATTTCTTTCAATAATTTTAGGCGGCGATTCTGGTTACCCCTGTGCCCTTTTTATTCCTCATAAATTCCCCAATCACTACGGCCGATAAAGTCAGCATGGGACCACGAAAATTCTGGTTTGGTCAGTGTCAGGGCCAGTTTTGTTTGTGACTCGCCTGAGTCCTTCACGAGTTGATCATTCCGCGGCGGGCATTACTGCGGCGATTCTCAAAATCATCCAACGCAATCGCGAACGATCGACCAATGCGCAGCGACTGTTCCGAGCCGCCAAATTCGCATCGAAAAAGAGGCTGCGGCATGGGCAAATCCGTTGCGCAACTCTGGCGTCGAATCGACGCCAGCTTTTGGCCGACGTCGGGCGAACGTCCGACGCTCCTCTATCGACTGGCGATCTGCGCTTGGTTCGGATTCGTCGTCGCGGTGAGCGTCAAAATGATCGCGTCGCCGTACGACCACAACAATTATCTCAATTTCGAAACGGGAGGCCGCGCGTGGTGGACCGACGCCGGCCTGTATGAACCAGACGTCCCGGACTTCCGCTATCTGCCGCCCTTTGCCGTTGCCATGACTCCGATGACCGTGCTGCCGAGTCGGCTCGGCGCGCTCTTCTGGATCTGGCTGAATCTGGGCGTTTTCCTCTGGTCTCTGCGGGCGCTTGTCCGGGACATCCTCCCTAGCCGGTTGACGGCCGACCAGGAGGGCGCCTTCCTGCTGTTGACGTTAGTCGGCGCCTGCCGAGTGTTCTGGTGCGCACAGACCAATATGCTGGTCATTGCTCTGGTTGTTCTGGCGATGCAGGCAATCCTACGCAAGCGCTGGAGATGGGCCGCGACCCTGTTGGCGCTGCCGTTCTATATCAAGTTCTGGCCATTAGCCGCAGCGATGCTGGTGATTGCCTGCTGGCCCCGTCAGCTCGCCTGGAGATTCGCCTGCGCGATGGTCGCCATCGGAGCGACGCCATTCTTGACAAGGTCTGCGACATTCGTGTTCGACCAGTATTCCAAATGGGGTTCGGCTTTTGTCGGCAGAATGCAAATGCGACACGATTACCTCGACGCCTGGACCGTTTGGGACCTCATACACAAACCGGTCAATGAGCAAGCTTATCTGGCGCTGCAACTGGGCACAGCGATCCTTGTTTTTGCGCTCGTCATCTGGCAGAAACGGCGAAGCAACTCTGAACCGCAATGGATGATCTTCATTCTAGGAATGTGGACCGCCTGGCAGCTCACGTTCGGACCTGGCGCCGAGCGCGCCACCTTCGGCCTGATTGCCCCGGTAACCGCCTGGGGACTTATCACCGGTTACCGGATGCGTTTTCAATTCGCCGCTTTGTTGATCGCCTGCGGACTGACATTTCTGGGAACGCTCGGGGAGGTCGAACGAGCACTGATGGAGTCCTATCCGATCGTGACGATCGCCCACCCGGTGGGTGTTGCGTTGTTCGCCTTGTGGCTGGTGGCCTATGCGCAGCGCGAGTTCGTGCCGAGCGCAAGCAGCGCGGCGGCGGCGCCAAATTCAGTTCCCTCCGGCGCGCTGGCGTTGAAAGGCCCGATCGCGACGATGCGCAAGGGGATTCGGACCCAGGCTTACTGGTAAGCTCAGTTGTCGACGGATCAGGCCGGCGCTAGCTCGCGCGTTTGCGAGAGCTTCTATAGGCCAATGGCGCAAGTCCCAGAACACCCAACGCCAAGAGCGACAGCGTGGCGGGCTCAGGGACGGCTGTGACGTTGTAATCGAACTGGTAGCTGGTGTTCGCGCCCAATTGCTGGATCAAAAAAGTATAGGTTCCCGCGCCCAGCGGCGGCGTGAACCCTGTCGAGCCGGCGGCCAGCGTCAAGTCTCCCATCAATGGCAGGATGTCTGTGCCGATCAGGTTTGTCGGCGGCAGGGCGCCGTTGGTCGCGCCGATCCCAAAGTGGGTGTAGCCCAGGTAGGGCGAGGCCGTTTCCGGATTTCCGACGAAGTTCGATCCGGCCTGCACGCCGGTGAAGCCTTGCGCGTCGGTCGATGAGTACGCGGCCAAGGTGATCGAAGTTAGTTTGTCGCCGGCCGGCACGGTCAGGGCGATGAAGTCCTTCGTGTTGGCGCCGCCGACAGTCCCGATGATCGAATTCGCGCCCAACGAAAGAACAAACGCGTTTGGCGCCGCCTGGTTGTCGGAGAGGTCGCCGCTACTTGATTCGTTCCACAAGGTCGCGGCGGGCAGGCACGCAGCCGACAGGACCAGTCCGACGAAGGCTAGAAATCGAAGCGAGGATCGAAAGAGACGATTCATGTTGTAATTTCCGTGTGCAATGAATGGTAAGAATAAAAAAGCTGTCAAGGTAATGGACGCTAATGAAGCTGCGAGCCTGTGGCTCAAAGACAACGCATGTATCTGCACGTTTTTTCGCGAATTCTGTCTTGAAGCAAAACAAATCGTCGCTTTACAGGTCCGCGGCAGATGCTCGCCGACGCTCTCGGCGCTTAGTGTCCGCAGACTGGGGCGACAGGCGCCACCAACAAGACAATCTCAAATCAGTCCAGTTCCGATTCTAGAGCTGGAAAGTCTTAGAGCCCATAGAGATGCGCCGCAGCGCAATTCCGCGATCGTGGCGGGGGCTCTAGCAGATGATCGTCATTAGCAACGCAGGGCAATGGACGGGAAGCCAGATAGTTGCATATGCTCAGAACGAGTTCCCTTATAACCAAACGGAACCGGCGAAGTCAACAACTTTCTTGGATCCCGCCAACAAAAACTCCGTCCGGAAGTCCGACCGGTTAGACACAGCATTGAAAGTCTCGCCCTAGCAACAGGACCGACAGCCGGACAGCAGAAGTGCGAATTCCAACTGTGTTGGCAGGGAGAAAACTGGAATTCCCGCTGCCAATTCACCCTGTGAACGACAGTTTCAGCTTGCCTACGCCCTTGCTTTCTTCCTTCGTTCGTCGGCGCCGCTTTATGAGATCCTCGGTTTATCACTGCGCTTCATCACTGGGGGGAGTCGCCAACTTTCCAGTTTGCCTTTTGAGCGAATCTGGTATCTTTGCGTCCGCGCGTCTCGCGCCACGAGAATCGCCGTGCGCACGTCGCCAGGGCGAACCCCAATTCAACACAGGAGTGTCTGTCATGGGTAAAGGCAATAACAGCCAGAAGAACGACAAGAAGAACAAGAAGCCGAAGCAGGACGCCAAGAAGCCAGACGCCAAGAGCGGCGGCAAAAAGTAAACGGCGACGTTGCTACGGCGATCGCGTTTGAGAGCCAGCGCCATTTTCGCTCGATGCTTTAGCGCGCCGGCGAACTGTCGAACCGGCGGGCTTCGTTCGTCGGCGCCGGCGCGAGGGGGTCTGCGCCGACTGCGCGACTCCCCGGCTCGTCCCCGACGCTGAACATCACTTCCGAAGTCCGTGGGGCCGCCGCTTGCATTTGATTTGAGACTGGGATGACCCGCGGCCCATTGCCATTGGCGGGACCGTTTGGCGGGGGGCCATTGGGCGATGCGCCGTGTGGCTCATTGCCTTTTGGCCCGTTGCGCAGCTCATCAAGGTGCAAGAGCAGGATTCGCCGGACCTCGAGCACCGCGAGCGGATGGCGATGCACGTTCAGATGGTCAGCCGGCACAATGATTTCCGAATCGACGTTGTCGAGATGCGCGCTCTCGTACGACACCGCGCCGTCGGTTCCCTCGTCCCCTCGCCCGGCGATCTTCGCGATCCAGCTCGTTTGCGAGACCTCGCCGACGATATTGTGGAACCTCACCCAATTCGGACGGGGCGAATTCAACATGACCGGAAAGAGCCGAACGTTCGGCGATAGTGAGTCGATGCTGGTCACCACTTGGATCGGCGACGGCTTGTGAATCACGCCGGGATTGTCTTTGTAGACTTGCTGCTCGTCTCGGACGATCGCCTTCGGTAGCGCGATCATTCGCTGCGCCAGCCAGCGCGTCGTGTCGTTGGCGAATTTGCTCCCGCGGTGCGGCGTGGCGATCGTGATCACGCGGCGCACCGAAGGGTTTGGCCGAAAGTAAAACTCGCGAGCCAGGTCGCGTTTGGTGTCGTCGGGCAGATTCAGCCGATCGAGCGGCTCGTCGCTCACCGTGTGCCAGAATTCGTCGCCGCTGTCGACGATCTGCAACTTCGAGAGCAATCCGCCCATGCTATGGCCGACGAGCACCATTTGATCGAGCGCCGGTTCGGCGTGGTTCGGATCGAGCGTATTGCGAGCCTTGACCAGGTCTTCGCGCAATTGCGCAGCGCTATCCCAGAAGGGCTGCCCGGTGGGATATTCGTAGAACCAGAATTGATAATTATCGCGGATTTCCTTCGAGCTCCGTAGGTCGTTGAACATTTCCATCCAGGTCAGAGGGCTCGACCACAGCCCATGCACCATCAGCACCGGAATCTTGCCTGGCACGTAGGGTTCAAGCATG
>DASXPZ010000573.1:0-8750 GCA_036493275.1 Pirellulales bacterium | reverse complement strand
CCGGTCTACGTCTTCGAGACCGGCGGAACGACCGGCGTGCCGAAGAGCCGCGTGGGGATTCAAGACTTCCGCACGGATTACGAGCTGTTCAGCGAGACGCTGCCCGACGAGTATTTTCCAAAGGGCGCCAACTGGCTGATGCTCGGTCCATCGGGCCCGCGGCGTTTGCGGCTCTCGGTCGAACACCTGGCTCAGCACCGCGGCGGGATCTGCTTCTGTATCGACTTGGATCCGCGCTGGGTGATCAAGCTGATCAAAAAAGGCTGGATGGAACATCTCGAAGCGTACAAAGAACATTGCATCGACCAGGCGCTCACAATCCTCGGCGCGGGGCATGACATCCGCTGCATGTTCACCACTCCCAAGCTGCTCGAATCGCTGGCCACGGCGCTCGAAAAGCGCGGCTCCAGTATTCGCAAGGCGGGGATCACCGGCATTTTCTCCGGCGGCACCGAGTTCACGCCGCAGTGGACGCGCTTCGCCACCGAAGAATTTCTCGAAGGTGTCTACATGACCCCCACCTACGGCAACACGTTGATGGGGCTGGCCTGTTCCAAGCCGGTCACGGCGGCCGATGGTTACAAAATCTCGTACTACGCGCCGCAGCCGCGGGCCGTGGCCGAGGTGGTCGATTTCAACGATTCCAACCGCGTGGTGAATTACGGCGAAACGGGCCGCGTGAAGCTGACGACGCTGACCAAGGAATTCTTCGTACCCGGCTTTTTGGAGCGGGACGAAGGGGAACGGGAGCCCCCCTACGAAAAATACCCCTGGGATGGCGTCAGCGGCGTTCGCCCCTTCCACGAATTGGCCGAGGCGACGACCGTCGGCGTATACTGATTCACGGCGTCCGGAAACGTTAGACCGGCCCTATTTGCCACATAAAACTTCGAGATTCCGCCCTGTCACGGAGAACCTGACGCGTGTTGAACCTGCCCATTTTGCGTTGGGGGAAACCCTACGATTCGCTCGAAACGGACACCGTCACGCACTTCATCACCGGCGAGCCGATCGCCAAGGTGAGCCAGGCCAACGCCGGTCTGCTACAGCGCGACATGCGCAACGCCCAGCGAGCCCGCGACGTGCTGCGCGAGATTCCGTCGGAGGATTTGATCGCGCGGGTCAAAAAGGCGGCGGACCTCTATCTCAACGCGAAGCTGCCGATGGGCGACGGCTTTCAGACGCCGGAAGAATTTGCCCGCGCTCAGAGCGCCTCGACCGGATTGCCGGAGCATATGGCTCGCGGCAACATGCAAAAGAACTACTTCGTGCTCACGCACATGGACCAGATGCTCGACGCGCTGACGCGCGGGCTCGATCCGAACATCCTGTCCCGCGGCTACGGTGTCGAAGGACGCGGCGTGGTCGTCAGCTACCAGGCACAGGCGCCGGCGCTCGGGCTGGTGCTGCCGTCGAACTCACCGGGGGTCCATACGCTGTGGCTGCCGGTGATCCCAATGCAGATCGGCCTGATTCTCAAGCCAGGCCCTCAAGAACCGTGGACGCCGTATCGCATGGCCGCCGCCTTCTTCGAGGCTGGCATCCCGCGCGAGGCGATCTCGATCTATCCGGGCGGGCCCGAAGTTGGCGCCGCGGTCCTTTCGAACTGCTCGCGGGCGATGATCTTTGGCGGCACAGCCACGGTCGAACGCTACAAAGGAGACCCGCGAGTCCAGGCGCACGGCCCCGGCTTCAGCAAGGTCTTGCTCGGCGACGACCTGGTCGACGATTGGGAAAAGTACATCGATCTGATCGCCGACAGCGTGTACCTCAACAGCGGTCGCGGTTGCATCAACTGTTCGGGCGTTTGGGCGTCGCGGCACACGGAAAAAATTGCCGAGGCCCTGGCCAAGAAAATCGGCCCGATCGAGCCGAAGCCGCCGGAGGACTCGCAGTCGGGCCTGGCGGCCTTCACCGTGCCGGGCGTGGCCCAGGCCGTCTGGAAGGCGATCGAGGTCGACCTGAAGGAAGCGGGCGTTCAGCATTCGACCGAGAAATATGGCCCGCGCCTGGTCGAGGCGGAGCGTTGCGCCTATCTTCGCCCAACCGTCGTCCATTGCGATTCGCCCGATCGTGCGATCGCCAAGAAGGAATACATGTATCCGTTCGTGACGGTCGTGAAATGCCCACAGGAGAAGATGCTCGAATCGATCGGTCCGACGCTGGTTTGCAGTGCGATCACCGAGGATCCGGCGTTTCAGCGTCAATTGACCGACGCGGTGCATATCGATCGACTGAACATCGGGGCGATTCCCACCATCAAGCTCGACTGGCTGCAACCGCACGAAGGAAACATCGTCGAATTCTTGTTTCGCGCCCGCGCGTACCAGTTGGCGCCGGAAGCCGTCAAGCAAATGGAGCATGAACTGGCCGCGGCGCAGGCCTGAGAGAGGCGGCAACGCACGTGCGTTGCCCTGTAAGTGCTTCGATAGCCTCCGCCGCTCGTCCCACCGCATGACATTCTTCGACTTTCAGCCACGCACGCGGATCGTCTTCGGCGCTGGCCAACTGGCGTCGCTTGGCCAATTGGCTAGCGAGCTGGGGGCGCGACGGGCGTTGGTGGTCAGCGATCCGGGTATTGTCGAAGTCGGCCACGCCGGACGCGGCATCGCATCGCTGGAAGCAGCCGGCATCGAAACGCAACTCTTTGCCGAAGTCGGCGAGAACCCCACGACCGATCACGTCGAAGCCGGCCTGGCGGTTGCCCGTCGTTATGAACCGCAACTGATCGTCGGTCTCGGCGGCGGCAGTTCGATGGATTGCGCCAAGGGGATCAATTTCGTTTACACCGGCGGCGGCCGAATGCAGGACTACTGGGGGACCGGCAAGGCGACGCGCGAAATGTTGCCGATGATCGCCGTTCCGACCACGGCCGGCACCGGCAGCGAAACGCAATCGTTCGCGCTGATCTCGGACGCCAAGACGCACAAGAAAATGGCCTGTGGCGACAAAAAGGCCACCTGCCGGGTCGCGGTGCTCGATCCAGAGCTGACCGTGACGCAACCGCGCCGAGTGACGGCGCTGACCGGCATCGACGCCGTCGCCCACGCCCTCGAGACGTACGTCACCACGCGGCGGACTCCGGTCTCGACCGCGTTTAGCCGCGAGGCGTGGCGGCTGCTGGCGGAGAACTTTCATCGCGTGCTCGACGCGCCGAACGATCTCGAAGCTCGCGGCGCCATGCAGTTGGGCGCCTGTTTTGCCGGCCTGGCGATCGAAAACAGCATGCTCGGCGCCACGCACGCCCTGGCCAACCCGCTGACGGCCCAATACGAGATTCCCCACGGGCAGGCGATTGCGCTGATGCTTCCGCATGTAGTACGCTTTAACGCCTACGCGACGGCCGGTTGGTATCACGAACTGCTCGAAACGACGGCCACCAACGGGCATCCGCGCGGCGCGGCGATTGGCGATGAGCTGGCGAAATCGATTTCGTCGCTCGTGGCGCACGCGGGGCTGGCCGGGCGGCTGGAAGATTGCGGCGTTGACCGCGCCAAGCTTCCTGAATTGGCCGCGGCCGCGGCCCGTGAGTGGACCGGAGGCTTCAACCCTCGCGCCGTCGGCGAGGCCGAATTGCTGGAACTTTATCAAGCGGCTTTTTAACGACCGAACTCTGCGCGGCGCCTAGATCGAGGATCAAAGTATGAAATGGCTCGCGATGAGCTCTGTGCTTCGCTCTGCGAATTCGCGGCGGCTGAATCTCGCGCTGCCTGCGATCGCCGCGCTCCTGTTGTTTGTCATTGATCCGAATGCGCGGCCGATTGTTGGCGCGCCGGCGGTGGCCATCGAACGGGCCCCGGTGATCGCCTGGCCTGTTTTTCGCGGTAACGCCCATTCCGACGGCGTCGCCGGCAGCGAGTTGGCCGCCAAACCCAAGCTGTTGTGGAAGAAGTCGTTCAAAGACGCCATGTTCGAAGGGACGCCGGCGATCGCCGGGGGCGTCGCCTACGTCGGCGGATTGGGTGGAGACTTCTACGCGCTCGATCTGGAAGACGGCAAAGAGAAATGGAAGTTCCACTCCGAGCTCGGTTTTCGCGCGCCGGCCGCCGTCAACGATTCCTTCGTCTATATCGGAGACACTGAAGGACGATTCACCTGCCTCGACAAAGCCACGGGCAAGCCCGTATGGGGATTGCCGACCGAGGCCGAGATCAACGCCGGCGCCAATTTCTACAAAGACCAGGTGATCATCGGTTCGCAGTCCGGCGTCCTTTATTCGCTGAACGCCAAGACGGGCAAAGTGACGTGGCGATACACGATCGACAATATGGTGCAATGCTCGCCGACGATCGTCGAGGACCGCGTGTTTCTCGCGGGCTGCGATAGTCTGCTGCACACGATCGACGTCAACACCGGCAATAAAATCTCGCAACTGCCGATTGCCGATCCGACGGGCGTCACGCCGGCGGCGGTGGGAGACATGCTCTACTTCGGCACGCAAGGCGCCAAGGTGCTGGCGGTGGATTGGAAGCAAAACAAAGTCATCTGGGAATACGAACACATCAAACGCAAGAGTCCCTATCAGTCTTCACCCGCGGTGGCGGACGGCATCGTCGTAATTGGCGGACGAGACCGGATGGTGCACGCCATCAAGACCGACAGCGGAGATGAAGCCTGGACTTTTCAGACCAAGTCGCGGATCGACTCGTCGCCGGTAATCGTGGGCGATCGAGTTTTCATTGGCGGCGGCGACGGGCGTCTTGTCGGCCTGAAACTCGCCACGGGCGAAAAAGTATGGGAGTATGAAGCGGGTGGGGACTTCGTCGGTTCGCCCGCCGTGGCGGCCCGCCGACTGGTCATCGCCAACGGCAACGGCGACGTCCTCTGTTTTGGCGACCCTCCCAAATAATTCGAACGCAAGGCCGAGGCGGACGGCCGAGTGAATCGACAACGTGCGTCCACTAGATGAAAAGCAACCGTTATGGCAACTGATACCGTCAAGACCGAAGTTGGCAGTTATTTCATTGCCAACTACCCGCCATTCTCGCAATGGACGCCCGATGCCCTGCCGGATGTCGAGACGGCGCTACAGAGCCCGCCGGGGGACGTTCCGTTAGGTCTGTATCTTCACATTCCCTTCTGCCGCAAGCGCTGCAAATTCTGCTATTTCCGCGTATTTACCGAGAAGAACGCCAACGAAGTCGAGCGCTATGTCGCCGCGCTCTCGCGCGAAATCGAGCTTGTCAGCCAGTTGCCCGTGATGGGAGGTAGGCCGTTCCGGTTTGTCTACTTCGGCGGCGGCACCCCCTCCTTCTTAAGCGCTAAGCAACTCACGTCGCTGGTCGATCGCCTGCGCGCGAACATCAGTTGGGATCAGGCGGAAGAAGTCACGTTCGAATGCGAACCCGGCACCTTGTCGCAACCGAAGCTCGCGGCGCTGCGCGAGTTGGGGATCACGCGGCTCAGCCTGGGAATCGAAAACTTCAGCGACGCCGTGCTCGAAGAAAATGGCCGGGCCCATCTCTCGGGCGAGGTCTACAAAGCCTGGCAATGGATCGTGGATCTCGGCTTCCCGAACACCAACATCGACCTGATCTCCGGCATGGTGGGCGAGACCGACGAAAACTGGAAGGACTGCATTCGCCGCACGATCGAATTGCAGCCAGATAGCGTGACGATCTATCAAATGGAATTGCCGTTCAACACGGTCTATTCGAAGGACATCCTGGGCAATCAGATCGAGACGCCTGTGGCCGATTGGCCCACCAAGCGGGCCTGGGTCGATTATGCCTTCGACGAAATGACGGCCGCGGGCTACAGCGTTTCGAGCGCCTATACGCTGGTCCGCGACACGTCGAAAGTGAATTTCAGCTATCGAGACAACCTGTGGCGCGGTAGCGATCTGTTGGCCACCGGCGTCGCCAGCTTCGGCCACGCCTCGGGCGTCCACTATCAAAATCAGCCGGAGTGGGAAGGATACCTCACGGCCGTCGAAGCGGGCCGCCTCCCGCTGGCTCGCGGCCTGCGCCCTACGCCGCATCAACTGCTGGTCCGCGAATTGATCCTGCAATTGAAGACCGGCAAGATCGACGCCGGCTACTTCCGCAAGAAATTCCAAGTCGACATTCTGCAACATTGGCAAGAAGCCTGGCTGCGCCACGCAGACGCCGGCTACCTGACGATCGACGGCGACCGCGTCACGCTCACCCGCGCCGGACTCCTTCGAGCCGACGCGCTACTACCAGCTTTCTTCGAGCTGGAACACCAAGGCGTGCGTTACACATAGGGCTGTCACCATTCGAGCTGCCTCTCCCTCTCCCGCCGGGAGAGGGCCGGGGTGAATGGCACTTACGGGGTAGCTAAGTATTTGCGCGGATTCGTTTTTGTAAACGGCTCGAGGTTCGGTGAGAGGTACATAAGCTTTCGGCCTGCGTTTGACGGCGTAGGGTTCGACGCGATTGGGGCGATGGCCGACTTGAAGTTGGGCGATTGTCTTGATGATTTCTTCGACCCAGGTCGCAACAGTCGGCGTCTGATGGAAGCGGGCCAGGAACTCCAGCAGCGTTTGCAGCGTGCCCTTGAAGCTGATCTCCCACGGCTGCAATTTGCTTGTTTGCGCCACTTCCAGCATGACGCGACGCACGCAGTTGTAAGCCAGCAGATGCATGGCGAACTCCTTGCGGATGGTGGTCGGTTTTTTGGTGCGCAACTGCTCCATTTGCATCTGAGTTTTCAAACTCCGCAGATTCAGTTCGGCTTGCCAGCGGCGGCGATATAGCTCTGCCAGCTTCGTCGCTGGAAAGACTTCGGCGTCGAGTAATGTTGTGACGAAGATCACGCTCTTGGCGCGAAACCCGCGAACCTTGATCCGCACGCGGACTTCACGCAGCGTGACTTCCTGAGATAACGCGTCGGCCTCTGCGGGCGACAACCATTCCGGACGCGACGTGCGGCGCCAGACCACCAAATGATCGTCTTTGCCCAACCGCTGACCACGGCGAAAGTCGCTGCGTCGGCTGACCGGCAAACGCGTTACCACGTCGACGCCGTGTGAAAGCCACCAGGCGATGTCCCAATATCCGGAAAAATAGCGATCTCCCAGCAGCACATCGCCTGGTTCGAAGGCTTCCGAAAGTTCTCGCAACATCGCCGTTTCGCCAGTCCCTTTGCCTTGATAAGGGCGCAGCGCGGCGTCGATCAGGCAACCGGCAATCAGCGAAAAGACGACCAGGATTCGCACCACGGGCAAATGGCAGTCTGCTTGCAAGCCAGTCTGCAACGGATATTTCTGGCGGTTGGCCGGCGTGTCTGGAATCAACAACGTCGAGTCATCGGCCACGCGCACACGTCGTCCACACCATAGCCAATCCGGATCGACCTGCTGCTCCAGTTCCTGGCCTGTCTCTCGTAGTAAGCGCCAGTAGACTTCCCGGTACCACCATGACGGTGGAACGAACATGTCGCGATCCGCGGCACGATGCGGGATGCGACTTCGATGCCGGGTAGTCGTTCTCGCGCCTGGCAGTAACCGCCCGTCGCCGCGCTGAGCAGGCTGACTCGCGCTGCGCGACGCGAGGCGCAATCAAATCGCAGACGGCCTGCTGGCAACTTCGGTCAGGCCGCAGAATCTGGGCCAGAAACATCTGGGTGCAAGTTGCACATTGTTTGGCCGGATGTTCAGCGGTAGGAGCGTTGGCCCGTGGTGGTTTCTGAGTGTTGTGTCCAGAATTGGTCCAGGGGTCGGCGGTCGCTGAGATAGTCGGCCCACAATTGCAGCACGGCCTCGGCGCCTCCTTGAGACCAGAATTTCTCGCTTCCTTTGAGTCGCAGGTTGATCTGCTTGATCGTCGATTCGATATAAGCCGAGACGATCGGCAATCCTTGGCGGCGGTAGAGTAGATCGCTCCCGGCGCCGCCGTCGAGAAAGTCATCACCAAATCCACCATACATCTCGTCATTGCCAGTCAGCGCGTTGGTGACATCGATCCTCACGTTGCTTTTCCATGCCGACGATTGTAGCCAAACAATGTAGCAGGTCACGCTTGTGATGAGGGCAAGAACCGTAAAGCGTGGCCACTGCATTCTATCGCTCCACGCAAGAATAAGCCGCCCAGCGGCGGCGGGGTGGGGCGCGCATCGGTCATTCTCAGAAGGAAAACCCGATTTTAGTCGAATCATGGGACCAAGGCACGTCACAAAAAAGCCTGGACTGGCTTTGGCCCCCGGGCGCGGGTAGACTTTAGGCGTCGTCACGGCGTCAAGAAAAAACCGCAGTCGGGAGCCTCTCGATGTTTCGCCCACGCTCGCTTGTTGCCCTCCTCGCCTTCGTCTGCCTTACGACGGTGTTGGCTTCGCCAGCCCTGGCTCATCCCGGCGCGCCGGGGCACGAGTTTGTCGATGGGCTCGAGCACCCGATCTTCGGACTCGATCACCTGCTGGCGATGGTGGCCGTTGGGCTGCTCGCGGTGCGAATCGGCGGTCGCGCCGTATGGGCGATGCCGGGCGCGTTTTTGGCGAGCATGCTCGCGGGGGGACTTGCCGCGTCGGCCGGCTTGCCCCTGCCGGGCGTTGAATATGTAATCATGGCGTCGGTGCTGGTGTTGGGTGTGCTGATTGCCGCCACGCGGATTGCTCCGCTTTCCGTCGCGGCCGGACTGGTGGCCTTGTTCGCCTTCTTTCACGGCTACGCCCACGCGGCGGAGTTGGTCAGCGGCGGATCGCTCGGCGCGTACGCCGGCGGCTTCTTGCTCACGACCGCGCTCTTGAACGCAGTGGGTGTGCTAGCCGGACTGGCCTTGTCGCGCCTCACC
>DASXPZ010000572.1:0-6065 GCA_036493275.1 Pirellulales bacterium | reverse complement strand
CTCAGTCAGCGTGCCAATCTGATTCACTTTGATGAGAATGCTGTTGGCGACCCCCTTTTCGATGCCGTCGGCCAGGCGGTGCGTGTTGGTGACGAACAGATCGTCGCCGACAAGCTGCGTGTTGTGGCCGATCTTGTCAGTCAGCAGCTTCCAACCGGCCCAATCGTCCTCGGAGCAGCCGTCTTCGATCGAAATGATCGGGTATTTCTTCCGCCAGCCCGCCAGGAATTCGACCATCGCGGCGGAATCGAGTTTTTTCCCCTCGATCGTGTAGACCTTTTCCTTGCTGTCGTAAAGTTCGGTGGCCGCGACGTCCAGCGCGAAGTAGATCTGCTTGCCGACTTCGTAGCCCGCCTGGCCGACGGCCTCGACAATCAGATCCAGCGCTTCGACGTTGGTCTTCAACTCCGGGGCAAAGCCTCCTTCGTCGCCGACCGAGGTCTTGAATTTCTTGCTTTTCAGCACGTCCTTGAGCGTGTGGAAGATTTCAACGCCCGATCGCAAGGCTTCGCTGTAGGTCTCGAAGCCGAGCGGCATGATCATGAATTCCTGAATGTTGACGCCGCTATCGGCGTGGGCGCCGCCGTTGATGATGTTCATCATCGGGGCCGGCAGCAGACGGGCGCCGGCGCCTCCCAGGTATCGATAGAGGGGAAGGCCGCAATGTTGAGCGGCCGCCCGCGCCACGGCCAGCGAGACGCCGAGGATGGCGTTGGCGCCCAGCTTTCCTTTGTTCGGCGTGCCGTCGAGCTCGATCATCCGGCGGTCGACGCCGGGCTGGTCGAGGGCGTCGCAGCCGACCAGTTCGTCAGCGATCTGTTCATTGACATGCACGACCGCCTGGCTGACCCCTTTTTTCTTATAACGATTGTCCTCGACGTCGCGCAGCTCAAGGGCCTCGTGCTGGCCGGTGCTGGCTCCGCTAGGGACTGCGGCCCGGCCGAACGAGCCGTCGCTGAGTTGAACGTCGACCTCGACGGTGGGGTTCCCCCGGCTATCGAGAATCGCGCGGCCACGGATATCAACAATCGAGGATGGCATGGTCTTACTCTCCAACTGGACGGTGTGAATTCGTTCGCGTGGCGATACGGATCAAAACGCCCATCGGGGCGTCTGAGGGTTTGCAATGCGTAAGGCGCCGAGCGCAAAGATCGCGCGGGCAAGCCGGCCCATTGTGTCATAGAAGCCCGGTCCATCAAGGCTACTGTTAGAACAGAGATCTATGGCGCGCAAGCCATCGCGCTGGGCATTTGTTTTCGCGCAGAACATTGCGACGCAAGCCGCGCCGCTTCGCTATTTATGCGCAAACGGCGCGTCGACAACGCGCGAAAACGATCGCTCACCTGAGCTTGGAGCCGGGCCCCCATTAGGGGTCCTTTTCGACGGCAAGTACCATTTTCGGATTGTCAAGGCGCGCTGAAAAAAGGTTGCAAATCCAGGCCGGCTTGGCTCTTTCGCGATTCGCTTTTTTCGGCCTCCGGAGCCCGCTAGGATGGATTGTGGGGCGAGGGGGCAACCGGGCTTCTGGAGCGGTCAAAAACGCCGATTCAGGCCAATGACCAGGGCCCCGGATTGCAGCCAAGAAACCGGCGCTATCGCCTACCGCGCAACAACTTTTCGCACGTCGCGCGGCGCGCATAACAGATCGCACGAAGCACAGCGAGGGACGATTTCCACGAAGGATCGCCAGACGCCAATCGGGTCACTTCCGAGCGCGGCGTCTGGGCCAAGGATTGGCGACGAACGACAGAAATGTTTGGACGCGAATCAAAAGCAGGGTCCTTGTCGAAGGTGGGGGTCGTCATGAGTGGCCGGGGTAAGTCCTACAGCTACAAGCGTGGTCCCGTTCCGCACGAACGCTCGACGGCGCCCTTGGCGCGCGCCTCGAGCCAGAAGATGCCCCTTGGTAAGCGCGCCCGCGGCCTCGACCGCAACCAAAAGCTCCCCTTCGCGCCCCCTGAGAACTGGTACGAGCCCCGTGAGGACGCCGAAGACTATCGCATGGTGGTCCAGGACCCTGGTCCGGGCTATCGCCACGTGGTAACTCCGGACGAGGTCCGTGAGCGGCTTAGCCGGCTCCCGAGCAAGTTCCTCCGCCCGCTCCAGGTAGTGCAATTCAGCCGCATCACGCGAAAGAAGCAGAGCTTCCCCTGCTACGGCATGCAGTGGGGTCCGGCCCTGTACCTTTACCCGATCGAGAAGGACTTGATCGAGCGCTACAACCAGCCTCCCAAGCCGAGCCAATGGAACGAAGCCCGCATGTATGGCGGCCGCTGGGTTCGGGAGACAGGAGGATGGTGGATCCTGGTCTGGACTGAGGCCGCCATTAAGGATTTCTATCTGAATAACATCCTGATCCACGAGTTGGGGCACTTGCTCGACGACCGGAACTCGCGGACAGTCGACCGCGAACGGTTCGCCGAGTGGTTCGCCGTGGAACATGGCTACCAGCCAACCCAGGCCGAGAGGCGCCGCAAAAAGAAGCCCATCTTCCGCCGCCACCACGGCCAGCATTGATTGCTGTGAGCCCGGGCCGTAACTGCCAACGCGAAAGTGTTGGACGGCGCCGCCGCGGGTTCTCTATAATCGCAGGCGGAACCATCGTCTCCGGTCCGGTTCGGGCGTTCGCCACGCAGCCTGGGGAGTGGCGATTGGCGGACTTCCGGGGGCTGGAACAGAAACATCGAGGCGCGTCGCACCCATGCCCAAGAGCTTCTTGGCTTTGTTTCATTGCGCGTCGGTTCACGCCGCCGCCACTCTCTGCTTGCTAGCCTGCTGCGCTGGCTCGGCGCCGGCCGCGGACAAAGCGGCGGACCAGGCGTCGATCGACCGCGTGAACGCGGCGCTGGTCAAAGCGGGCGAGGCCTATCGCGCCGGCAAGCCGGACGACGCCACCGCGGCGCTGGCCGAGGCGCAAACCGCATACAAGGGGCTCGACGCCAGCGCGGTCGATCCTGCGCTGAAGCCGACCGTCGAGCGAATCGGCGAGAGAATCGCCGCCGCGGATCGATTGCTCAAGAAACCTGCCGCGGCGCCATCGACTCCGGACAAGGGAACGTCAGAGAAGCCTACCTCCGGCAAATCGACGCCGGATGACTCGATGCCCGACAAAGCAAAGAATGACAAACCAATAAACGGCGCTAAGAAGCTACCGGCCAAAGCGCCCGTCAAGCCGGCCGCCAAGTCGACGCCAAAGCCCGACGCCAAATCGGGCGACAAGCCCGCTGCAAAATCTCCGAAGGCGCCGAAGGGGCGCAAAGGGCAGCCGAAGGGCCCCAGTTTTCATGACGAGGTGGCGCCGATCTTGCTTGCCAAGTGCGGCGGCTGCCACGTGAAGGAGAGCCGGGGCGGCTTGAACATGGCGACGTTCACAGAATTCGCGAAGGGGGGCAAGAACGGCCCGGTCGTCTATCCCGGCGCCAGCGGCCAAAGCTCGCTCGTCGGCGCCATCCTCAGCGGCAAGATGCCGAAGGGAGACGGGCCGAAGGTTACGCCGGAAGAACTGCGGACCATCGCCTCCTGGATTGATGGCGGCGCCCGTTACGACGGCGAAGACCGCGATTCTCCCTTGGGACAGAAGGCAGCCGAAGCGCCCGTCGAAATCGAAGGCCTGGTCAAGTCCACCGGCCAGGAAAGCGTGCAATTCAATCGCGACCTGGCCGACACGCTGGTCACCCACTGCGCCGGCTGTCACGGTGGCGACACGCCGAGCGGTCAGCTTCGTCTGGAGACCTTCGGCGATCTGCTCAAAGGGGGTGTAAGCGGCGGCGCCATCGAGCCGGGCAAGCCGGGCGAGAGCCTGATCACGAAGCGAATGCGCGGCGAAGACGGAGAGCGGATGCCGCAAGACAAGCCTGCTTTGCCCGAGGCAACGATCGCGCGCTTCGAGACCTGGATCAAGGAAGGGGCGAAATTCGACGGCGTCGATCCGGCGCGCTCGCTGAAGATGGTCGTCGAGGATCAAGCAGCCTCGCGTATGTCGCACGACGAATTGGTCGAAAAGCGCCTGGCCCAGGGGCTGAAGATGTGGCAGTTGGCTGCGCCGGACGAAAAGCCGGCCCATCGCCAGACGGCCAACTTCATTCTGATCGGCAACCTTTCCGAAGCGCGCCTGGATCAACTGGCCGACGTCGCCGAAGCCGAGCGTGAAAAGATCGCCAGGTTCCTCAAATTACCGGCCGACCAGCCGATGTTCAAAGGGAACCTGGTGATTTTCATTTTCAAGCGGGCGTTCGACTACAGCGAATTCGTGCAGATGGTCGAAAAGCGCGAAGCGCCGCGCGGAATGGTTGGGCATTGGCAGGCCAAGGGACTCGACGCCTATGCCTGCGTGACCGCTCTCGCCGACTCTGACGCCGATTTGCCGGCCCTGATGGCCGAACAAATCGCGGGCGCCTATTTGCAAAGCGTCGCGGCCCCAGGCTGGTTCAGCGCGGGGGGCGCGCGAGCGCTCGCGTCGAAAATCGAACCCAAAAGCGCGATCGTCAAACAATGGGACGCAGAGAGCGTCACGGCCGCCGGGGCCAGCAAAATGACCGACGCGCTGTTCAAAACCAAGACCTTCGACGAAGAAGCCACGGCGCGGAGCTACGCCTTTGTGCGTTTTCTGCTCACCACCGGCCCCAAATTTCAATCGCTGATGAGCGGATTAAAGGATGGCCATGCCTTCCCTCACACGCTCCACACGGTCTATGGCACGGACGCGCAAGGCCTGCTCGAAAACTTCTCTCGCCGCCCGCAGCCCAAGCAGCGCCGCTGAGCCGCTTGTCGCCCGCGGCAGACGGCTACCGCACACAAGCGAGCGTTTCGTCCTGTGAGCCGCACGGCGCTAGCCGCGGATTCTTTGTGTTGACACCCGAAATACGAAGAACCCGAGGCTAGCGCCTGACGGCTCACTGATTGTGGCTGCCTAACTACTTCCAGGCGATCGCCACGTCTGCCAATGGACTGCGCCACACAAGGCAGAGGGGAGCTTTGGATCGAGCCAGTGGCGCGGGCATTGTCTTCGCCGTTGAATAGACGAGCCGAGCCCCGTCCGGCGTCGTCCACGCGTACAGTGGCGCGGCCGCCGGGGGCGGGTCTTTCTGATCGACCGGCAGCGCGTAAAAAAACGGCGTGGCCGCTTCGCCTGCGGCGTCCACGGGCCGTTCCAGTGAGAGTATCGTGGCGCCGCGCGCGTCTGGCGCGGCGTACACGGCCACCAACCCCTCGGCGGGGCGCTTCATGGCGAAGAACGCAACGCCGGTGTTCTTCGCGGTCCCTTCGGCCCCGCACGCCAAGCGGTCTTTGCCGTCGACAGTCTGTCCGAAGATCGGCGCCGGGAGCGCCAGCCGCGGATCGGCCAGGTCGAGACGATACATGATCTGGTTGTATTCGTAGCGCGGCGTGGGGACCGTCAGGCCGGAGAACATGATCGAATGCGTCCCCTCGAAATAAATCAGCCGCCCACCTTCTTGCGCAAGCGCCGGATGCTGCGCGGGATTGTAGAACGACGTCTTGTCGTGCGTCACCACGCGCCGGGCGTAAACCCAGGGGCCCAGCGGCGTCGGCGCTTCGGCGCACCAGATCTCTCCCAGATTCGACGTCTGGCCCCCGCTCTCGCCCGTGATCATCACCCAGGCCTGGCGATACTCGTTCCAGGCGACGTTGCCGGCGTGCGCCTGCACTGGCTTGTCGGTCTCGACGTCGCGAAGCGGATGGAGCGCTTCGTTTGCTCGCAACTTGCCGGCGGCGATCAATCGCTGTTGTTCGACGGGCAAAATCGGCGGAGCGTCTTTTTTCCAACCCCAGCGCGGCCGGCCAGTTCCGTTACGATCGGCCCGGCCGCTCTCTTCCTGTCCGCTGCTCTCTCGCTCAACCATCGCCTTGTTGACTTCGACGCCGTCTTTTCCCGGCGCCTTCAATCGGCTTCGGGGCGTCAGGCAGGTAAAGGCCTCGTACTCGCTGAGTTTTTCGATCGCGTCCGGGCGGGCCACCACGCGCACCAGCGGATGGGGATTGCCGAAGTAGATATATTCCTTGCCGGCGACCTTGTGGAGCAGCGCATGGCCGTGCGGGTGAAATGG
>DASXPZ010000571.1:0-2504 GCA_036493275.1 Pirellulales bacterium | reverse complement strand
CGTGTGCGGGTTGGTGTTTGTTGCCGATCCTGGCCGGCGAGTGCTGGACGGCTGGACTTCCGTCACCAATTGCTGGGTCGCCTGCTGGTATTGACTGAGCAGCGATTCGGATTCGTCGTCGTCAGCGCCAAACAGATAGTGCCCGGAGGCGAAACTGGCGGCACAGAGAGCCGCGACCCAATATTTTTTGCTGCGGCGGGTGTGAAGCCGCGCCCTGGCCATATCGAACATGTTCATCCCCCCGATAAACAGGCGAAAGCGCGCGGACAGTGCTGGCACAGCCTGGCGCGGCCTCTTCATTCCGTATCGGGAGCGTTTTCGATTGCGCTAGAGAAAATGTAGCGGTAATTCCCGACTTGCGGCTTAGATAACGATTGCCAGCAAAGTGGGTGGTGAGTAGATGGAGTGGTGCTGGCAGGCAGAAGTCACACAAAGCGGCTGACGAACCAGTTTGCTAGCGGAGGGCAGAGGCGGTCGAACCACACGAGGGCGGCACCGCCGAGGGATAAGATGACTTCGTCCTTGCCGGCGGCGATGGCGCGGACGGTTTGGCGGGCGACGGCTGCGGAGGTCATGGCACCCCAGCGATGCAGGCGCTGGCGCGACGCACCGATGGCGACGTCGAAGAATTCGGATTCGGTGGTGCTGGGGCAGACAAGGAGGACGTGGATGCCGCGCGGGGCGAGCTCGGCGCGAAGCGAATCTGAGAGGCCGTGGAGGGCGAATTTGCTCGCGCAGTATTCGCTCATGTTAGGAATGGCCCGGTGAGCGAGGACCGAGGCAATGTTGACGATGATGGGCGTGCGGCCGGCTTTTAGCTGCGGAACGGCTTCGCGGATGAACTCGGCAGGGGCGAAGAAGTTGACCTCCATGATATTGCGGAGGCGATCTTCGTCGGCGGAGATGAAGGGCCCGAGCGCGCCGCTGCCGGCGTTGTTGATGAGGCAGTCGAGACCGCCGAATTCCGATTTGACGAGATCGAGGGCGGCAAGGCGATGGTCGCGATTGGTGATGTCGCCAGTGAGGTGGCGGTAGTTGGCAGGATTTTTGACCTCGGCGGCGAGCGCGGCGAGGCGGTCGGCGCGGCGGCCGAGGGCGAGGACTTGCGCGCCGCGGCTGATGAGCTCGAGAGTTAGCGCGTGGCCGATGCCGGAGGTGGCACCGGTGACGATCGTGCGGAGGCCGGAGAGGGAGCGGCGGGTCATGCCGCTATGGTAACGCGGGTCGCTTGGGGAGCGAGGGGACTACTTTGAGCGGAACGCCACAGAGGGCGTTCCCTACAGTGATCAGGCGACGTCCTCGATCACGCGCGGGGAGTCGAGGCACGCAGAATCGGCGGGAAGCGCGGGCTGATGGTCGCGGAAGGTGGTGTCTTTCTCGTGCAGCGGGCCGAGATGACGCTGGGGAAGACGGACGTGGAGCAGGACGCGGTCGTCGTCATAGCGGCGGTCGAGGATTTCGCCGTGAGCAGCTAGGTAGGCGAGCATGCGGCCGTTGGCGACGCTGGTTTCGACATCAATGTCGGCAAAGGAGCGGCTGAGTGCGTCGCTGACGGCTGCGTGCAAGCGATCGAGCCCGCTGCGAGTGCGGGCGCTAACGGGAATCGCGTTGGGATAGCGGTGGAGCACTGGCAAGAGCGCGCCGCCGTCGCCGAGCCGATCAACTTTGTTCAAGACGAGCAGTGTATCTTTTTCCTGAATGCCCAGCTCGCGAAGGACGTCGTAGACGGCGCTAATCTGGTCGAGGACGGCTGGATTGGAGCCATCGGCGACGTGCATGAGCAGATCGGCCTGGCGAGCTTCTTCAAGCGTGGCTTTGAAACTGGCGATGAGGCCGTGGGGCAGATCGCGGATGAATCCGACGGTGTCGGATAAGAGGACGGGGCCCCAACTGGGCAACATCCAGCGGCGGGTGCGGGTATCGAGCGTGGCGAAGAGCTTATTGGCGGCATACACGCCGGCGCCGGTGAGCGAATTCATGAGCGTGCTCTTGCCGGCATTGGTATATCCGACGAGCGAGACGGTCAGTCGATCGTTGCGGGAGGCGACGAGGCGCTCTTTGCGTTTTTCGACACCGCGCAGCTCGTCGCGCAGCTCGTGAATGCGCGTCTCGACGAGGCGGCGATCTTCTTCGATTTGTTTTTCGCCGGGACCGCGCATGCCGATGCCGGCTTTGATGCGCGAGAGGTGAGTCCACATGCGCTTGAGGCGCGGCAGCGAATATTGGAGTTGGGCGAGCTCGACGGCGAGGCGGGCTTCGTAGGATTTGGCGTTGTGGGCGAAAATGTCGAGGATCAACTCGGTGCGGTCAAGGACTTTGACCTCGAGGGCTTTTTCGAGGTTGCGGGTTTGGCTGGGGGCGAGGTCGTTGTCGAAAATGACGACGTCGGCGTCGTGATGCGACACGACGTTTTTGAGCTCTTCGATCTTGCCTTTGCCGAGATAGGCGGTCACGTCGGGCGTTTCGCGGCGCTGGATGAGGCCGCTGACGACGCGGGCACCGGC
>DASXPZ010000570.1:0-5890 GCA_036493275.1 Pirellulales bacterium | reverse complement strand
CATTTGCGGAGGCGAGTGGCAGAAATTAAGGTCAACCCCGTCCCAACCCTTGCTTTTTGCCTCCCGTTGACCGTTGATAGTAGATTGTAGGGATTCCGTTCCAGGCAGATTCTTCGCCACCCCTTCGGGCGCGCCTCAATTATGTCGACTGTTCGTCCCTCGCAGGTTCCGGCCACGGCGAAAAAGATCATCGCCAACGTCGAGCGCGTCATTATCGGCAAACGCCAGGAAGTGGTGCTGGCCCTGGTCGCCTATTTGTGCGAAGGGCACGTCCTGCTCGAAGACGTGCCGGGCGTCGCCAAGACGATGCTCGCCCGCGCGCTCGCCAAGAGCGTCGGCTGCTCCTTTAAGCGCGTGCAGTGCACACCCGACCTGCTACCCACCGACATCACCGGCGCGTCGATCTTCAATCAGAAAGTCAGCGAGTTCGAATTTCGCCCCGGGCCGATCTTCGCGCAGATCGTGTTGGCCGACGAAATCAATCGGGCGACGCCGCGCACCCAGGCTGCGCTGTTGGAAGCGATGGCCGAGCGGCAGGTGACGGTCGACGGCGTGACGCACGTGCTGGCCGCGCCATTTCTGGTCGTCGCCACGCAAAACCCGATCGACCACGAAGGGACTTTTCCGCTTCCTGAAGCGCAGTTGGATCGCTTTTTGGTCCGACTCAGCCTCGGCTACCCCAGCCAGGAAGAAGAGTCGAAAATGCTCGAGCGCCTGCAACGCGGCCACCCGATCGACGATCTGCCGGCCGTCGTCACGGTCGAAGAATTAATTGCCTGCCAGCAAACCGTGCGCGAAGTCTATATCGACGAGCGAGTGCGAAATTACGTCGTCGAGATCGTCCGCGCCAGTCGCGAACATGACGACGTGATGCTCGGCGGCAGCCCCCGGGCTTCGATGGCGCTGCTGCGCACGGCGCAGGCCCTGTCGGCAGTGCGCGGGCACAACTTTGTGCTGCCCGACGACATCAAGCGGATGGCCGGGCCGGTGCTAATGCATCGTTTGATCTTGCGCCCCGAAAGCCGGCTGCGGAAAGTGACGGCCGCCACGGTGGTGGAAGAACTGCTCGAAAACGTGCCGGCCCCCATGATTCAAGCCGAGGCGAACCGGCAATGAAGTGGCGCCTGGCCGCGGTTGCGCTGTTGCTGCTGGCCTTGATCTTTCAGCTAGGCCTGTTGGCCTTTGCGATGTACGCGCTGTTGCTGCTGTTGATCAGCAGTCGGCTGCTGGCGCGGCGCTGGATCGAGCGGCTTTCGGCCACACGCGAATGCAATCGCCTCTCGGCCGAGATCGGCCAGCAGGTAGCCGTGGTCGTCACTGTGAAAAACGGCGGCAAGCTGCCGGTTCCGTGGGTCTTGATGGAAGACATGCTCCCGCGGGCAGCGCTGCGGCAGCGCCCTCCGCGGCTGCGCGTCAGTGGCAGCCGGCTGAAAGTGGCGATGATCAAGGGAAATGGCAGCGCGACGCTCCTTTATCAATTGCACTTCGAGATGCGCGGCTATTTTCAGCTCGGGCCGCTGGTGCTGGAGAGTGGCGACCTGTTCGGCCTGCACCGGCGCTATCGCGTGGCGACCGAACCGCATTATGTGATCGTCTACCCGAAGGTGATTCCGCTGGCCGGGTTCGACATGGCGTCTCGCCGGCCGATCGGCGAAGTGCGCATGAGCCACCGGCTCTATGAAGACCCAACGCGGATCGCCGGCGTGCGACTTTACCAGGCGGGCGATCCGCTGAACCGCGTCAATTGGCGCGCCACAGCACGCACGATGGTGCTGCATAGCAAGGTCTATGAGCCGTCGTGCATTGCTGGGGCCACGATCGTGCTCGATTTTCACACCAGTAGTTACAAGGCGACGCACGAGCCGGTCCGGTCGGAACTGGCCGTGACCGCGGCGGCCTCGTTGGCGAACGCGGTTTATCAACTCGGTCAGCAGATCGGCCTGGTGACCAATGGGCGCGACGCGGCCGATCGGATCCGCCACGAGGGGTGGGACCACGAATATCGAAGTCGACGCAGCGCCAAAGAGAGCGCGGAGATGACCGAAACCAGCGCCCGGCTCGAACCGCTGGTCGTGCCGACGCGGCGCGGGCCCGATCAGTTTCACCGAATCTTGGAAATGCTGGCCCGCGTCGAATTGACCGACGGGCTGAGCCTTGCGCAACTGGTGGGCGAAGCCCGCGCGCGGCTGCCGTCGGACTCCACGGTGGTGGCGGTGTTGGGGGACGTGACGCTCGAAACGGCCTGGGCGCTGCAAACGCTCAAGCGCCGCGGGTACGCCGTGACGGCGGTGCTGGTGATGTTCGACGAATGGGAATCGATCGAGTGCATGGGACGGTTGATCGCCGCGGGGCTCGACGCGCGGCACGTGAATAGCGAGGCGGCGCTGGCCGCGCTCTGTCAGCAGCAATTGACGAGATAACAACGGATCCCTGATGGCCCGCAAGCGACCAGAGCCGACTTTGGCGGACTACATGGCAATCGCCATTGGTCCGGCGCTGATTATCGTGCTGGTCAGCAGCGTGGCGTTTTTTCTGCTCACGCTCTCTTACGCCGGCGCGTTCGAAGGCGTGACGCAATGGACGATGGGCTGCTTTTGCGTGGCGGCGGTGCTGATCAGCCGCGTCTCGATCAACGAAGGCGCCGAAAGGGCCGCGATGTTCGGCCTGGCGCTGATGGGAGCGGTCGGGCTGGCGATGGTCCGTTATCTCGATAAACCGTGGATCGCCTGGATCGTGCTCGGCGTCATCTGGTCCTTCGCCAGTCATCTGGTCTGGAACTGCACGGTCGTCGACGACGCGGACGACGCCTCGGGCGAAGGATTGTTGGAAGCGGCCGGGCTGGAAGGAAACGAGCCTACCGGAAAGGAGGCCAGCGCCACGGCCGACGCGAAGGGAGCGACAGCCAAGCTCGCGCCGCGACCCAAGCAGTTCCCCACCAAGAAGGAACGCGAAAAAGCCGCCGAGGAAGCCGCGGCCGCCGCGATGCCCCCTCCGCCGCCGATTCCCCTCTGGCGCCGATTGTGGGCCTGGTGGCAGCGCGGCAGCAGTCGCACGGCGCCGCCGGGCATTTGGGTCATCTATTGCTCGTTGGTGGCGCTGCCGATCTTCGGTTTCGGCCAGTGGTTTATGGATCGCGAGAGCCGCGATTACGGATTTCGATTGATGTTTCGCTACGTCGCCGCCGCGATGTTGTTGTTGCTAACGACCAGCTTCCTCGGCCTGCGCCGCTATTTGCGCCAGCGGAAGTTGGAAATGCCGATGAAGATGGCGGGCGTGTGGCTCGGCTCCGGCGCCGCCATGGTCGCGGCGATTTTGCTCCTGGCGATGCTGATCCCTAGGCCGAATCCCGATTACTCGCTGGCGTCGCTCGGGCGCTGGCTCACTTCGCCCAAGCGCGAGGCCTCGGATCACTCGGTGCTGAAAAAGAGCACTGGCGAAGGAGATTCGGAATCGACCGCTCCAGCGGACGACAAAGAGCAATCGGAGAACTCCAAAGAGGAAAAACCAGGGAACGAATCGCAAAAGACCTCGAACGAAGGCCAGGGCAAAGCGGGCGAGCAATCCACCGGCGCCTCCGGCCAACCGCCAGCAGAGGGCAAGCAGCCATCGCAAGGGGGCGGTCAACAAGGCGAGCAAGGGAAACAGCCCGGCGACTCGCAGGAAGGGAAGCCATCTGGCGGCGGCGGAGAATCGAAATTGAACCAGCCACAACCAGGCGAGCAAAAGCAGGGAGAGCAGCAGCAAAGCGAACCATCGAAAGGCGATCAGGCCGGCAAGCAACCTTCACCAGAGACAAAAGCCGAACAGGAGCCATCCCAGGACAACCAACAGCAAACAAAAAAAGAACAAGCCGAGGCCGAGAAGGAAAAGCAAGAAAAGCAAGAACAGGAGAAACAGAAGGAACAAAGCGGGAAGACGCCTGGCAAGTCGCCTCCTCCGCCGCCGCCCAACGCACCGAAGAGCTCTTGGACGCCATCGTTCGGCTGGCTCGGTACATTGTTGAAGTTCTTGCTCTATCTGGCCGCGGCGATCGTCGTGATTTACTACCTGATTCGCTACTGGGACGAAGTCCGCGATTGGCTCGCCAAGCTCTGGCAGGAATTCCTCGATATCTGGAACAACCTGTTCGGCGGGCGGAAAAAAGAAGCAGCGATCGCGGCTGCCGCGGCCGAAGAAGCCAAGCCAAAGCCCCGCCCCTTCGCCGCCTTTCGAGATCCGTTCCAAAGTGGTGACGCGGCCCGCAGCAAACCGAGCGCCGTGGTGCAATACAGCTTCGAGGCCCTCGAAGCCTGGGCGATCGAACGCGGCCTGCCGCGCCTGCCCGAGGAGACGCCGCTCGAATTCGCCGGCCGCCTATCGACCGACGCCACCATGCTGGGCGGCGACGCGGCGGAATTGGCAACTCTCTACGCACGCGTGGCGTACGCCCGCGATCCTCTCTCCGGGACCAGCCTGGGGGGCGTAGAGCGGCTGTGGAAAACCCTCCGCCGCACGGCCACGCCGCCGAACCCTGTCTCGTAGGGCGTTTCAAAATGGCCGAGATGCAGTGACGCAGAGGCACTGCTGGACAAGCCAGCAGTAGCACGCGTGTCGCGAGTCACTTCTTCGGCTTCATCGCGGCTTGCAGTTGATCCCATTGCGATGGCGTGATCGCTTCCAGCGTGTTGAATTCGCCGGCGCCGCGGAGCCATTCGCCGCCGTCGATCGTGATGCACGCGCCGGTGACGTAGGCGCTATACTCGCTGAGCAAATAAGCGGCCAGGTTGGCGATCTCTTGATGTTCTCCCATCCGGCCCAGCGGGATGCGCTTTTCCGAACCGAACATGTCTTCGATCCCCGGCGGCATCAGTCGCGACCAGGCGCCTTCGGTCGGAAAAGGGCCCGGCGCGATCACGTTCAAGCGAATTCCGTATTTCCCCCATTCGGCGGCTAGCGATTGCGACATGATCAGCACGCCCGCTTTCCCCATCGCCGATGGGACGACATAGCCGCTGCCGGTCCAGGAGTAGGTGGCGCCGATGCTCAGCACCGTGCCACGCAATCCGTCGGCAATCCAGCGCTTGCCAATCGCCAGCGTGCAGTTGTAAGAGCCCTTGAGCACGATATCGACGACCGTGTTGACGGCGTTGTACGACAGTCGCTCCGTGGGGCAGATGAAATTTCCGGCGGCGTTGTTAATCAAACAATCGACTTTGCCGAATCGCTCGTACGCCGCGGCCATCAGGGCTTCGACCTCTTCCGGCTTGCGGACGTCGCAGCCAGTGGCCAGCACTTTGCCGCCGGTCGCTGTTTGCAATGCTTCGGCCGTCTCTTGCACGACTTCTTTGCGCCGGCCGCAGATCACTAGGTTGGCGCCAAGCGAGAGCAGATAGTGACCCACGGATCGACCAAGCCCGGTGCCGCCGCCGGTGATCAGGACGGTTTTGCCCTCGAACGCGCCGGGCTTGAGCATTCCATCGGTATGTTTTGGCGTGGGCATGGCGCTTGGTCTCCCAGTCGAAAGTGGGGCGTGGGGCGAGCGGGCCGAATCGTGCAATTGGGTCGATAATATCGCCTGGGGATGGCGCTCACAATCGCCGCTGTGATCTGGGATGCAAGCAGACATGGCTTGGCTTCATCCTTCCGCCTGCGAGAGAAGGTGAAACATAGACGCGTAATCCTAAGACGCGCTATTTTGCGAAAAAAAAACGCCATCTAGTAACAATCGTCCGATGGATGCGCTACAATAAACGCCGGTCATGATCGCCAAGATCCTGTCGATACGAATCCTGGATCAACCATGGACAGGGACGACGAGCGGACGCCCAGTTGAACGCGGCGTTCCGACTCAAATCGATCAGCTCATTGGCTTGCTAGATATCAATCAGCGTTCCTAGTGGAAAGCTTCGAA
>DASXPZ010000569.1:0-9130 GCA_036493275.1 Pirellulales bacterium | reverse complement strand
ATGGGACGATATTTATCAATTCAGCGGACTGTTCAACAGCCTGGTTCCTTCGCGATCGCGGTTGGGCGATGATGCTAGCACTTCCCTGCTTCGATCCTGCTTGAACGGGGGGCGTTTGCGCACTTTGACGCCTTCTCGCCTTGCGGGCGAGATGACTCTGTCTTGGCAATGATCCGGCTTGGCCCTGCGGGGCCGATCTGCTACAAGTTTTGGCTTGGACGCGCACGGATCGCGCGATCCTTCGGGCCATTGCCACGCGGGCAGGGCCGTCGTTTCACCTCGCGCCGGGAAAGTTTCAGGGATGAACAACTTTGGCAGGGCGCTGCGCCTTTCGCTCCGTTACCGCTGGACGTTTGCCGCCAGCGTCGTGTGCGCTCTCGGCGTCGCCGTGATGTGGGGGGGGAGCATCAGCGCGCTCTATCCGTTTATCGCCGTCGCGCTCGAAGGGAAGTCGCTGCAAACCTGGGCAGAAAACGACACCGCGCGGACCACGAAAGCCATCGCCACGCTCGAAGAAAAGCTGGCCGAATTCGATCGCAAGGAAGCCGCCCACACGGCTTCGGCCAAAGACGTCAAGGAACACCGCAACGATGAAAACCAGTTGGTCGCTCAGCAAAGGGCGCTTGCGCGCACGGAATGGATCCGCGACAAGATCATCCTGCCCTATATGCCGACCGACGCGTTTCTGACCGTGGTCGTGATCGCCGGCATGCTGCTGGTGAGCACGATCGTGAAATGCGTGCTGCTGATCATCAATTCGATGTTGGTCGCCCGCATGGTGCAGCTGACGACATTCGACCTGACGAAAAAATTCTACCGCCACACGTTGCGGATGGACCTGGCGAATTTTTCGACCGAAGGCGCCAGTGATCTGATGAGCCGGTTCACGTACGACATGGAATGCCTCGGCAACGGCATGCGCGAGCTGTTCGGCAAGTTCGTTCGCGAACCGCTGAAGATGATTGCCTGCCTGGTCGGCGCCGCCTGGATCAGTTGGCAGTTGCTGCTCCTCTCGCTGCTGCTGGCGCCAGTGGCTGGCATCACGATCAACGCGCTTTCCAAGGCGCTCAAGCGAGCCAACCGTCGCGCGATGGAGGAAATGTCGCAGATCTATAACACCCTCGACGAGACCCTACAGGGGATCAAGGTCGTCAAAGCCTTCACGATGGAACGCCACGAGCGGCGTCGCTTTCACGTCATCAGCAAAAAGTTCTATCGCAAGTCGATGCATATCGCCCGCTACGATTCGCTCACCCGCCCCCTGACCGAAATGCTCGGCATCTCCACGATTTGCGTCGCGTTATTGGCCGGCGCCTATCTGGGCATTAACCAGCAGACCCATTTGTTCGGCATCAAGATGAGCGAAAAGCCATTGACGATCGAACCTTTGATCGTCTTCTTTGGCCTGTTGGCGGGCGCCAGCGACCCGGCTCGTAAACTGTCGGAAGTTTTCAGCCGTTTGCAGCGGGCCAGCGCCGCGGCCGAGCGCGTCTATCAATTGATCGATCGACAGCCGCAGATCGTCGACCCGGTCGATCCGCGGGCCTTGCCACGGCACACGCGCGAACTGGTCTTCGACCAGGTGAACTTTCATTATCAGCCGACCCAGCCCGTGTTGCAGGATATCAACCTGCGGATCGCCTGGGGGGAGACGATTGCCATCGTCGGGCCCAACGGTTGCGGCAAGTCGACTTTGGCCAACCTGATCCTGCGATTCTATGATCCTGTGAGCGGCCACGTCCGCCTCGACGGCGTCGACCTTCGCGCAGGCCGCCTGGCCGACCTGCGCGGGCAGATCGGCCTGGTTACTCAAGAAACGCTGTTGTTCGACGACACGGTCTTCAACAACATCCGCTACGGCTCGATGCGGGCGACCCGGGAAGAAGTGATCGAAGCGGCCCAACGCGCCCACGCCCATCGCTTTATCGAGACGAAGCTCGAACATGGCTACGATACCGTGGTAGGGCCCCGAGGGAGCTTGCTCTCCGGCGGACAGCGACAGAGGATTGCGCTTGCCCGAGCAATCTTGCGCGACCCGAGCATTCTGATCCTTGACGAAGCGACTAGCCAGGTCGACCTCGAAAGCGAGCAACTGATTCACAAGGTGCTCGAACAGTTCGTCCGAGGCCGCACGACGGTGGTGATCACGCACCGCATGTCCACCTTGGCCCTGGCCGACCGGATTGTGGTGATGAGCGGCGGCCGGATTCTCGACGTTGGCACGCACGACGAACTGCTGCTGCGGTCGGAACTCTATAGCCGCCTCTACAGTATCCAATTCAAAGAGACGGCCTGATACGCTCGCTGATACTTCCGCCGGCCCCCGATCGGGGTCGGTCGCGCGCCTCTCTTCTTGCGCCGTTTCGTTGGCGGTCGAGCCCGGAATCGGTCCTACTTAATCTCCGGCGCCGTCGATTTCAACAAAAATATCGACCAACTCCCTTTCGGCACGTCCTTTGCTTTAAGGGGCAGACGCGAGGTGGGCTTAGTGAGGCCATTCCAAGATTTCGAAGAGGCTCGGAACAGGGAATAGCTGCACGGGGCCGGTAAGAGAAGAGGCTAGGTGGCAACGGTCGGACGGGTGAAAAGCTGCAAAAAAGCCGTGTTTACACGGTGGTGCGCAAGCCAAGGCATGCTTTTCTCGGTATGCGAGGCGCCGATGGTAACCGCTCGTCCGAAAGCGAGTCGAGAACCTGACAAGCGTGGCGGAAGGTTCTCGACTCGACCGTTGCTCCATTTCGTGTGTCTCGTTTTAATACATGTGTTGCAAAACGATACATATCCGCCGTTTCAAATCGGGACCATCGGGCGGACCTAGCGGATCGCCGCCGGGGCAAAAACGATAGGAATAGATAAAGCAATCCTGTCGCGAAAGAGACGTCGAGAATAGCTGGGACGCAGGATTGAGGGATTCATCGGAGGATTGATCGACGGATTCTAACATTGGAAAGCTGACAAGGGTTGGCTGCACCGCATAGAATCAGAAGTGCGTCTCTGTTCGTGCTTTTTCTCGCATCTTCTCGCAAATTGCTACTCGGCATGCCCAAGCATTCTTCCTTACCGCGTGGTTCTGCGGCCCGACCTGCACGCGCATCGTTCGATCGTCTGCTGACCATCGGTTGCCTGATTGTTTTTTCATTTTCGCTCGTCGTCAGCGCAACGGCCGAGGAGAAAAAACGACTCGCCGCGGCGGATGCTAAGCTGGCTACCAAACCCGTGGATGCGGCGTCCCCTGGTAAAAGCGATAAACCGGCCTCCGCCGCTCCCGCAGGGAAGACAGCGCAGCCCTCCAGCGGCGCCACCGACGCCGAAATCATCGCGTTCATTAACGCGCAGATCCAGCAGGGCTGGGCCGACGCCAAGGTTACGGCGTCACCGGCGGCCACCGATGGCGAATGGTGCCGCCGGGTATATCTCGATCTGCTCGGTCGCATCCCTTCGGTCGACGAAGTCACGAGCTTTGTCACGGACAAGTCGAAGGCCAAGCGGCAGGAACTGGTCGATCGATTGCTCGACTCGGACCGCTACATCGAAGAGTACGCCCGCAATTGGACGACGATCTGGGCGAACCTGCTGGTCGGCCGTCCGCCGGCGCAGCGCGATCGCCGGCAAATGGTCAATCGCGAAGGAATGCAGCAGTGGCTGCGGCGCTCGTTTTTGAAGAACAAGGGCTACGACACGATGGTGTACGAGCTTGTCTCCGCGACCGGCAACAACACGCCGGGCGAAGAGGACTACAACGGCGCCGTCAATTTCCTGCTCGATAACCTGCAAGAAAACGCCGCTACGGCCACGGCCAAGACCGCCCGCTACTTTCTCGGCCTGCAAGTGCAATGCACGCAGTGCCACAATCACCCATTCAACGAGTGGAAGCAAAACCAGTTCTGGGGAATGAACGCCTTCTTCCGCCAGACCAAGGCCCTGCGGACGTTCGAAGGGCGGATGGACGTCAAGAACGCGCGGCTGGAAAACGAAGATTTCGGCGGCGAGAGTAACAAAAATCCGCGCGAAGCCGAGATCTTCTTCGAAGGGCGCGACAACCAGATGAACGTGGTCTATCCCACGTTCGTCGACGGAACTGAAATCGATCGCAGCGGCTTTGCCGATGAAGTCAACCGCCGCAAGGAATTGGCGCAGTTGATCGTCAAGAGCGAGTATCTGGGCAAGGCGATCAGCAACCGGATGTGGGCCCACTTTTTAGGGTACGGCTTCACCAAGCCGATCGACGATCTCGGCCCGCACAATCCTCCGTCGCATCCCGAACTGCTCGACCGGTTGGGGCAAGAGTTCTCAGCCAGCGGGCACGATCTCAAGCGATTGATCCACTGGATCGTGCTGAGCGAGCCGTACAGCCTTTCTAGTCGGATGGGACCTAAAAACAAACGGGACGATCCGGCGCTCGGCGAGAAGCCACTGTTCAGCCACTTCTACATGCGACAAATGCGGGCTGAAGAGCTGTACGAATCGTTGCTCGTGGCGACCGAGGCCGATAAGGTCAAAGGGAGCTATGAAGCGCAGGAAAATGTGAAGGGGGACTGGCTGCGACAGTTCACCATTGCCTTTGGAACCGACGAAGGGGACGACGCCACAACGTTCAACGGCACCATCCCGCAAACGCTGATGATGATGAACGGCGAACTGATCGAGAACGCCACTAAGACAGACAAAGGGACGTTGCTCTACAAGGTCGCCAGCAGCAACAACCGCCCCGGCGCCAAAATTGATTACTTGTACATGGCGGCCGTGGCGCGCAAACCATCGCCGAACGAACTGCTGATGGCTCGCGGCGGCGACTCGACCGCGGCCCTGCAAGACGTCTGGTGGGCACTGCTGAATAGCAACGAGTTCATTTTGAATCACTAGCAAACCCGGCAACGAGTGGCCTCAACGTCCAACATAAAGTAGACCATAAGAATCAATGGGCCCTCGGCGCGGCGACTCTCTTGCAAACGCAAAGAGGACGCTAGCGAGAGGGCCTCGGAACACCGCCAAGCGAGAAGGACTGCCATGTCGCGATTTTTCAACACTCCGTCGGGCATGACGCGCCGCCATTTCATCGAGCATCTGGCCGGCGCCTCGGCCTTGGCGCTCCCGGCGATCAACTTCACGAACGCCCTGGCCGCCAACTCCAGCGACATGAAGAAGCGGCACAAGTCGGCGATTTTGCTGTGGATGTCGGGCGGTCCCGCCACGATCGATATCTGGGACATGAAGCCAGGCGCTCCGACCGGCGGCCAGTTCAAGCCAATCGCCACGACCGGCGACGGCCAAATCTGCGAGCACATGCCGAAAATGGCGCAGCAGATGAAGCATCTGTCGATCATCCGCTCGATGAGCACGCGCGAGGCGGATCACACCCGTGGTCGCTATTACATGCACACCGGCTACGTGCCGAACCCTTCGATCGAGCATCCCAGCTACGGCGCCGTGGTGAGCCACGAGCTGGCCAGCCAGACCTCCGGCCTGGAGATTCCGCCGTTCGTTTCGGTCGGCGGCGGCAGCGTCGGCCCCGGCTTCCTGGGAATGACGTACGCCCCGTTTGTGGTCGATCACAACGGCACGGTAAAGAACACCAAGAGCGACATCAAAGAAGAGCGCCGCGGCCAGCGGCTGCAAATGCTGGCCTCGATCGAAAAAACTTTCATCGGCCAGAATCGCGGCGAGGCGGCCCAGGACCACGAAAAGATCATCGACAAAACGGTCTCCCTCTTCACCAGCAAGCAGATGAAAGCCTTCGAGTTGAACGACGAAAAGAAGGAAACTCGCGAGCGCTACGGCGAGTCCCCCTTCGGTCGCGGCTGCATGATGGCCCGCCGGCTGGTCGAACAGGGCGTGCCCTTCGTCGAAGTCGATCTCGGCGGCTGGGACACCCATTCCAATAACTTTACCCAGCTTTCGGGGACTCTGTTGCCGCGGATGGATATGGCCATGGCCGCGCTGATCGAAGATCTGAGCGAGCGTGGGATGCTCCAAGACACCGCCGTGATCTGGATGGGCGAGTTCGGCCGCACGCCGCGCATCAACGGCACGGCGGGGCGCGATCACTGGGCCTCTTGCTGGAGCGTGGCGGTCGGCGGCGGCGGCATGCAGGGAGGCCGCGTGATCGGCGAAACCGACGCCGATGGCATGCAGGTCAAGAGCGAGCCCTACAAGTCCGAAGACCTGATGGCCTCGGTCCTCAAGGGACTCGGCATCTCGCTCGAGACCACGTTCACCAGCAAGAACAACCGCCCGATGAAGATCGCCAACAGCGGCCGCGTGATCAAAGAACTGTTTGCGTAGAATTCGACTCAACGTATTGCACATCTCGACCCCAGTAGCGCGCGCACGAGCGTTCTCTGGGGTCGTTTCATTCGTTACCCGCACTGCAACCGCTTATGACGTTCGGCGCCAACAATCCGGGCGCTGCTTCAACCCCGTCGGACGTGTTGCGCCCCGTGTTGCGGCTGGCCGTGCCGGTGATCTTCGAGCAGTTGTTGGCCATGCTGGTCGGCTTTTCCGACACGCTGCTGACGGGCTGGTACCTGACGCGCGACCACCTGGCCGCCGTCAACTCGATGTCGTACCTGATTTGGATCCTCAGCAGCCTGTTCGTCGTGGTCACGATCGGCGCCACGGCGCTCGTCGCGCGCAGCGTGGGCTTCGGCGACACGGACGCCGCCAAGCGCACGACTGACCAGGCCTTTTTACTGGGCCTGGCCATGAGCGCGCCAGTGACCGTGGCCGGGTTCTTGGGCGGCGCGTGGGTCGTGGCCGTCCTGCGGCTCCCCACGCATCCGTCGGAACTTTCGCTCGAGTACTGGGACATTCTGATCCCGGCGCTACCGGCGATGATGTTCATTGCCGTCGGTTCGGCCTGTCTGCGTGGCGCGGGAAACACCGTCGCGGGCCTGGCGATCATGGCGCTGGTCAACGTCTCGAACGTCGCGCTCTCCTGGTCGCTGATGCAAGGTTGGGGGCCCTTTCCGGCGTTGGGCTGGCGCGGAATCGCCTGGGGGACGTCGCTCAGTTATCAGCTTGGCGGACTGTTGATGATTGCGCTGCTCGTCCGCGGCATGTCGGGCCTGTGTTTGCGACTGCGCCGGCCCGACAAGGAATTGATCCGCCGCATCTTGCGGATCGGCGTACCGGGCGGGGCCGACGTGGGCGCCGTGCTCGTCTGCCAGATGTGGTATCTATCGATCGTCAATCAGTTGGGCGCGCTGGCGGCCGCCGCGCACGGCGTGGCGATCAAGATCGAAGCCCTCGCCTATTTGCCGGGGCTGGCCTTTCAGGTCGCCGCCACCACACTCGCCGGGCAATACCTGGGCGCCCGAGACCTGCGCCGCGCCAATCACAGCGTTCTGGTGGCCTGCTTTGCCTGCCTGATCGTGATGCTCGCCGACGGCTGCGTCTTTTACTTCGGCGCCGATCCGCTGGCCAACGCCTTTGTGGGGCAGGAGCAAGCCGACGTCGCCGACCAGGCCGCCCCGCTGCTGCGCACGATTGCCCTGGGGACGCCGGCGCTCGCGCTGCTGACGGTCTTTACCGGCGCGCTGCGCGGTTCGGGCGACACGCGCTGGGCGCTGCTCTTCACGCTGATCGGTTTTCTGGTAGTGCGAATTCCGCTGACGTACGCCCTGACCGTTTGGATCGTCGAATGGGGAGTGCAGGGAGCGTGGTACGCGATGGTGGCCGATCTCTACGTCCGCGCGGCGCTCGTCACCTATCGCTTCCGCCACGGCGGCTGGACCCGCGTGGTGGTGTGACAAACGCACTCAGCTTGACCTAACTGCGGCGACGTCGCCGTGCGTGCGCCACACTGAACAAAACGCCCGTGAGTGCGAGCAGCCACGTTGCAGGCTCGGGAACCGGGAGAAGAATAAGCGGAGTCACGTTGGTGTAGGTGGTCAATCCGTTCGGCGTGAAGCCTTGATTCCGGACGATCTGTTGGTCACTCATGATCGGCAGATTTTGATGCCACCGGAGGTTGTACGCCGTATCGACCATATTGCCCAGCAGTCCTTGCACCCAGCCCGCCGGATGGAACCCATCGCTGGCAAAAGCAGTCGTGAACGTGTGCCCGCCGAGGGGGAAGGTGCTTCCGCTGAGAATCGTATGGCTGGCGGTATAGAGATCGATCACCGGCACGTTGTGCGATAAGGCGTACGCATTAGCCAGCGCATCTGCCTGCACAACCGCGGAACTGAGCAGCGACAACGCCAGAGCTGGGTCATCCGTTTGGGCCGCGTCGCCTATTACCTCAGGCGTCACGGTGACGTCCGGCATATTGCCGAAGACTTGATGCACACCAGGCCCGGCGAGCGCGATGGCGTCGATAATCTGTTTGACGTCGTTGACGTAGTTGTTGATGTAAGGGGTTGGGTTGCCACTCAAGATGCCCGTCAGCGCGTCGACGCTAAGAAAATTATTACCGCCGATAATCAACGTGGAATCGTCGATTTGCCCCATTCCTGCTTGCATTTTTACCGTATTGAGCTGGCCCGAAATGACGGTGTCTGTCGTCGCGCCCCCCTTGGCCGAGTTCAAAAAGTTGATGGCGCCTGGAAAGGACTTGCCGAGTTGGCCGACCCAATTCCCGGAAGAACCCGCGCTGATGCTGTCCCCCATCACGGCCATGCGAATGGGCGAGGCCATAGTCGGACTCGACAAGATAACCAGCAGCGCAAAAGTTGCGCTGCTCGCGGCGAAGTGAATCCGGCGGATGCCCATCATTAGCGTTTCTCCCGAAAGGTTGGCGATTCCGTGTTGAAATTGGTCTAAGTCGCGACGAATTTAAGAACATCCGGCCGTCAAGAATTTTCCGCCAAGCGCGGCGCGCTACTCGGCCGCTACATCAGCAGCTTATTGAAGAGGCGCCTACGTTCGATGGCTTTGTCCTTCCCCAGCACCTTGGCGCCCGGCGGCAAGTTCCCTTCGAGCGTGTAGCTGGCGTCGGTTTGGGGGTCCTCATTGATCAAGGTGAACGTCACGACGGCGTTCACGTTTTTCTTCACGATTCGCGAAATCTCCATCTTGCGGACGATTTTCGACTTGGGATCGATCTCCAGCCGCGCGGAATGAAAATGGAGCGACTTCGCGCCGGGCTTGGCCGTGGCCAGCACCGTGACGACCTCGGCATCGCGCCCCG
>DASXPZ010000568.1:0-2405 GCA_036493275.1 Pirellulales bacterium | reverse complement strand
CCAGGGGATTGAACGTCGCGCGGCGCGGCCGTAACATGACGCGCTCCCGCGCCGCTGTTGGCATACGCCGCCGGCGCGGTCACGTCGCTGGCGCTTTGTCGCCACTTTCATCGTGAGGTATTGCTTGTCATAAGTCCAAGGCACTGCTGGACAAGCCAGCAGTGGCGCCCAAAATTGATACTCTTACAGAATACTATTTTGTTACGCCCATCCTTTACGCCCACTGTCGAGAGCCTAAGCCATGTCGAGTGAAGTCGTTCGTTCGGAGCGTCGGGGCGACGTCGCCCTGATTACTATCGATTCGCCGCCGGTCAATTCGCTCAGCCAGCCTGTCGTGCAGGGGATCTTCGAGCGCATCGCCGAAGCGAACGCCGACAGCGGCGTGCGGGCGATCGTGCTCACCGGCGCCCATGACAATTTCATCGCCGGCGCCGATATCGGCGAGTTGAAAAACCTCAGCGCCAGCGGCGCCAAGCTCGACTCGCAAAATATCGGCCAACTCACCCGCAAGCTCGACGAGTTGGAAGCCAACCGCAAGCCGGTGGTGATCGCCATCGACGGCTTTGCTCTGGGCGGCGGCTTGGAAGTCGCCCTGGCCGGCCACTGGCGCGTCGGCACGACGCGCTGTCGTTCCGGATTGCCCGAGTTGACGTTGGGCATCATCCCCGGCGCCGCCGGCACGCAGCGCCTGCCGCGGATGGTGGGCGTGCAGAAGGCGACCGAGATGATGCTCACTTCGGTCGAAGCCCGCGGGCGCGAGGCGTTTGATCTGGGCATCTTGCAAGAGATTGTCGAGCCAGAGCAATTGATCGAAGCCGCGGTCGCATCGGCCCGTAAACTGGCGGACGGCCAATTGCAGCCGGTTCGCCCTTCGCAGAAGAATGATCGCATCGGCACGGCGGACGAAGCCCGCATGATGATGGCTGCCGCCAAGATGATCGGCGGCGACAAGCTCCGCAATTTGATTCATCCCGAGCTGTGCATGGACGCGATTCTGTGCGGCGTGGAAAAAGGCTACGCGGCCGGCGTCCAGCGCGAGGCCGAGAACTTTGCCAAGTGCCTGGCCAGTCCGCAAGCCGCCGGCATGATCCACATTTTCTTTGCCACCCGCGCCGCGCCCAAGGTGCCAGGCGTGACCGATCAGAAGCTCGAGCCCAAAGCCATCCGTCGCGTGGCCGTGCTGGGCGGCGGGACGATGGGGAGCGGCATCGCCACGGCGCTGATTCAATCGGGCGTCGACGTCGTCCTGAAAGAGGTCAATCAGGACTTTGTCGACAAAGGGGTCGGCCGGGTTCGCAAGAATCTGGAATCCCGCCTGAAGAAGGGAAAGCTGACGCAAAAGAAGTTCGACGAAACCGTCGCGCGGCTCCATCCGCAGATCGACTACGCAGGCTTCGACAAGCTCGACATGGTGATCGAGGCGGTGATCGAAAACATCGAGCTGAAGCAAGGCGTGTTCGTCGATTTGGAAAAAGCGACTCGGACGGATTGCATTCTGGCGTCGAACACCTCGACCATCGACCTGGAAGTGATCGGCGCCAAGACCAAAGCGCAGGACCGGATCGTCGGGACGCACTTCTTCTCGCCGGCGCACGTGATGCCGCTGGTCGAGATTGTGCGTAGCAAGCACACCAGCGGCCCGACATTGAACTCGACCATCGCGCTGGCCAAGCAGATCAAGAAGACGCCCGTCACCGTGGGCAACTGCGTCGGCTTTTTGATCAATCGGATTTTCTTTCCCTATGGGCAGACGGCGCTGCTGCTGGTTGACCTGGGGATCGATCCTTATCGGGTCGACAAGGCGCTGTTCGATTTTGGCATGCCGATGGGTCCGTTCCGCATGTCGGACCTGGCGGGCGTGGACGTGGCTAAGTTCGCCGGCGGAATTATGGCCGAGGCGTACAAGGATCGGACCTACATTTCGACGTTGGTCGACCGATTGTTCGAAGCCAAACGATTTGGCGAGAAGACCGGCAGCGGCTACTACAAGTACAGCGGCAAGAACGCCGAGCCCGATCCGGCTTTGGACGCGTTTGTCGCCAAGGCGCGGGCCGACGCCGGCGCCCCGAAGCCGATTTCGATCGACGACAACGAGATCGTCGAGCGAGTGCTGTTCGGCGTGGTGAACGAAGCCTGCCGCTGCCTGGACGAGAAGATCGCCATCCGCGCGTCGGATATCGACGTGGCCTGCGTGATGGGGATGGGCTTCCCAGTCTATCGCGGCGGCCTGATGCACTGGGCCGACACCCTGGGCGCCCGTCACATACACGACCGCCTGGCCATCTGGGCGAAAGCCCACGGCGCGGTGTACGAACCCTGCGCGTTCCTCAAGCGCAAGGCGGAAAGCGGCGAACGTTTTGATAAGTAGTCAGGAGAGCAGAACGCGACGTTTCCAGTTTTCAGGA
>DASXPZ010000567.1:0-3600 GCA_036493275.1 Pirellulales bacterium | reverse complement strand
TTGATAGAGGATATTCTCGGTCGGCCCGGAAACAACCAGGCGGCCGCCCGGCTTGAGAAGCCTCATGAGACTCTTGAGCGTGCGCGGCAAGTTATCGACGTGTTCAAGCACGTCCAAGGCCGTGATGATATCACAGGACGCAGCCGGCAAGTCATCGAGCGCGAATTCACTCGTAGAGCGCACTTCAACATTGGATGGGAACGTAATCTGCGATTTCACACGAGTTATTGGCAGCAAATCGACGTCCAATGCGATCACGTGAGACGCGACTCTACCGAGAAACGGAAGCATCACGCCGGAACCGCAGCCAAAATCAAGCGCTCGCTCGTAAGGTCGCCCACGATCTAGGTACGTCATCGCCTTGCGAAGACGACTCCAAAAGAGCCAATTGATGAGTGGATTGCGATGCGAATATGCGGGAAACGCGGCTTCGTCCAGACGACCAGATTCGGACTCCCGCAACACTTTGATGATCGCAGACAGAAAACTAGTTTTATAGACCGTGAACTCGGAACTGCTCATAGTCATCGGTAAATGCTCGCGATTGAGGCGCCTGGCGAATCTGCCCTGATTTAGAAGTAAGTTTTCCGCGGAAGGACGGAAGCATAGACCTAAATCCCTACGGATTCAACAGCAATGCACTGCATTATTCCCTGCGCGTGCGTTCATTGTATGCGCATGATCTTCTCTCGCGTACTCATGGGGGCGCCCACGAAATACACCGCTTGCTAACGCGCCGATTGTGCGGCATATTCCGCAAAACAGAGGGATCCGCCACCGCTCCTCGCGCGCCGCATTGGTTGCTAAACTGTCTGCATGCCCAAGCAGACAGACATCCGGTTGGTCGACGTCGCCAGTTCCACGCAGCGTCTTCGTTATCGCGCGCCGATGAAGTTTGGCGGACGCGTCGTCACCGACGCCGTGCTGGTCGACGTCCGCGTCGAGGTCGAAACCCGCGACGGTCGCCGAGCCAGCGGCGCCGGTTCGATGCCGATGGGAAACGTCTGGGCCTGGCCCACCAGCGCCCTCTCCGGCGAGCAGACCCTGCAGGCCATGCTCGACTTGGCCGAGCGACTGACCGATTCGGCCCGTCAATACGCGGGCGTTGGTCACCCGCTCGAAATCACGCAAGACCTGGCAACCGAACACGACAGCGCCGCGGCCGATGTGACACGAGCATTGGTAATCGCCGAGCCGATGCCGCGATTGGCGCAACTCGTCGCGGCCAGCCCGATCGAAGCGGCCATTCACGACGCCTACGGCAACGCGCTGGGCGTCAACTCGTACGACGTGTTGGGCCCTGAATTCGTAAATCGCGATCTGGGAGATTACCTGGGCGCGGATTTTCGCGGCGAATATCTCGATCAGTACACGCTCCGAACGCTCAAGCCCCGGATGCCCCTCTATCACCTGGTTGGCGCGCTCGATCCCCTTTCGGACGCCGATATTCCCCAGCGATTGAACGACGGGCTGCCGGAAACCCTTTCCGAATGGATTCGGGCCGACGGCCTGCGGCGCCTGAAAATCAAGCTCAACGGCGATGACCTCAGTTGGGACGTCGAGCGGGTCGCCGCGGTGGAGCGCGTGGCGGCCGAGACGCAGCAGGCGCTCGGGACGCGCGAGTGGCTCTACTCGCTCGACTTCAACGAAAAATGCGCCAGCGTCGAGTACGTGTTGAAATTCCTGAAGACAGTCGGCGAGCGCTCGCCTCAGGCTCTGGCCCGCGTGCAATACATCGAACAACCGACGCATCGCGATCTGAAGGCCCATCCTCACAATCGGATGCACGCCGCGGCCCGAATCAAGCCAGTGGTCATCGACGAGTCGCTGGTCGACCTGGAGAATTTATTGTTGTGTCGCGAGATGGGCTACTCCGGCGTGGCGCTGAAGGCCTGCAAGGGACAGACCGAGGCGCTATTGATGGGCGCCGCGGCCCAGAAGCACGGTATGTTCCTCTGCGTCCAGGATCTGACTTGCCCCGGGGCCTCGTTCCTCCATTCGGCAACGCTCTCGGCCAGAATTCCGACGATCGCGGCGATCGAGGGGAACGCCCGCCAGTATTGCCCCGAAGGTAACCGTGGCTGGGCAGAGCGTTTTCCGGGGATGTTCGACGTGACCGATGGCACGCTCGAGACGTCGCTGCTGGACGGGCCAGGGCTTGGATTTTGACCTGGTTGGGCTCAGCGAGACATCGCGCGCGGTATCTGTGAGAGAGTGCTCAAAAGTTATGCCGCACGGTTCAATCTTCGAGCACCGCCGCCCAAATCCAGTTGTGTTAGCGAGAAAGAGCCTTCCCCACGCCCCTGCGGACGACTTTCGACGTTTTCTGCAGCAGATTCTCTCTCATCTGCCCGGCGGCGTTGCAAGTTTCTGCTCATAAGTCGCGCAAGCGCCTTGCCAGGCTGGTAGGCCACATCCCTCGAAAACCAGTTTGAAAAAAATCGGAACATCTTACGCACTATGCAATTGCGTCTCATACGTGCAAGTTTGCCAGCGTTGTGGCATGGCCCTTGCTACTAGCCGGTAACAACGCGAGCCTATCACGGAAGCCAAACACGGTTGTGACCGAGGCGGTGGAAGGACTCGTGTTTTGCGCCTCACGAAGAGTGTGCAAACACTTGGCCTTATTGCGATTTAGGGGAGATGTGATGAAGTCTAACGGAGTGGTGATCGACGCGGCCGACAGAGACCTGGAGCAAAGGGTTACGACCTTTCTAGCGGATCGGCATTTGCCGTCGCTGCGCCAAGTGGAAGTCGCCGCGGACAATGGCACCGTAACGCTCCGTGGACGAGTTCGCAGCTTCTACGAAAAGCAGGTTTGCCAGAACGTGGGACGCCGGGTTTCCGGAATCGTCCAACTGGTCGACGCCGTGGTGGTGGCTTAAAGGCCTGCAGGGCTAAAGCACTGGCCCGAACTCGTCGGACATAACCAAACAATCTTCCAACCGAACAGTTTCGACTAAGGCGCCCGAAGCCGCTGGATTCAGAACCTGAGTCCCCCTTCGCCCCCCCTCAAAAGCGGCTTCGGGCGTCTTTTTTTCTCGCCTGGGTTCAGCGAGGACGGCAGTCGCCTACTACGGCGCGCTGGTGAGTTTTATCAATCGCTGCAACTTCGATGCGCCGCAGTGCCTCGGCCTCTGCCAACTCGGTCGCATTCCCCCCACCTCGTGCAAGAGCCCGCCATGGTCTGCAGGGCCGCGACGAACCAAAACGTGCATCGCATTGCTTCCGTCCTTTATTCTCGCGCGGCTTGCTTGGGCCGCTTATTCTTCTCTTTGGCGGAGACCGCTTCGTCCGCGGCACGGTCCAGTTCCGTCGGTCGGGCGTCTGCATATCGGTCGAGAGCTTTCTGCAGCAATCGGGCCGCGCGAGCGGCGGGGCCGTCAAGCGTTGCCACGTCGAGCGGGCGCTTTTCCGCCGGATCGTGGCGCAGGTCGAAGAGCTCGCCGGTGCGGTAGAGCTTGTACTCCTGATTGAAGGCGAACTCGCGAACTGTTTTATCCGCGGACTGTCGTGGCGAATACCAGGAATAAATCCACTCGCGCGGCGAACCCTTTTCGCCCTTCGCTTGGGGCAGAAAACTGCGGCCATCCAACTCGG
>DASXPZ010000566.1:0-4231 GCA_036493275.1 Pirellulales bacterium | reverse complement strand
CAGGTCCGAGCCGGCCAGCGCGTTGTTCAAGTTGGTGACGTACGCGGCGTGATGCTTGTCGTGATGGATTTGCATCGTCTGCGCGTCGATGTGGGGTTCGAGAGCGTCAAATGCGTAGGGGAGATCGGGTACGGTATATGCCATGGCGGGGGCCTCCTAAAGCGATGTTTTTGCGATATTCCGGTCGTGTGCGCGCATCCTACAATATGCCGCCCCGGCTGGCAATTAGCTGCGCCGCGCTCGCGCAGGATGTACTGGACGGTTGAAATTTGTCTATCCAGCCAAGAGAGGCTTTGGGGGATAGAATAGAGATGAGGGGCAACAGATCGGGATTTCGAACCGAGACAGCAATCATGAGATTCGTCACTTATCACAGTAAAGTCGGGTCGCGCGTGGCCGCCATTCGCGATGGCGCCTACGTCGATCTGCAAGCGGCCGATCCTACGCTTCCCTGGTCGCTCAAGGAGTTGCTGGCCGGCGGCGAAGAATCGCTCCATCGAGCCCGCGGCGCGGCCGAAATCGGCGAATTGATCGACCCCGCCACCGTCCGGCTGCTGGCTCCCATTCCCGATCCTCAAAAGGTGATCTGCATTGGGCTGAACTACGCAGACCACGCGCGCGAAAGCGGAATGGAGCCCCCGCCCGAGCCGGTGATCTTCAACAAGTTCCCCACCACCATCTGCGGGCATGAAGACGCGATCGTGCTGCCGAGCGCAAGCACGCAGGTGGATTACGAAGCGGAGCTTGTCGTAGTCATCGGCCACCGCGGTCATCACATCGCCGAAGAGGACGCCCTTTCGCACGTCGCCGGATACTCGGTCGGCAACGACGTCTCGGCCCGCGATTGGCAGTTGCAAAAGCCGGGCAAGCAATGGCTGCTGGGAAAGACATTCGACGGCTTCGCGCCATTTGGCCCGGCGCTCGTCACTCCGGACGAAGTAGGAGACGCCGGAAAGCTGCGCATCCAATTCCGTCTGAATGGCCAAACGCTGCAAGACTCGACGACCGAACAGCTCATTTTCAATGTGCCGCAGCTCGTGGCGTACGTCTCGCGGATTTGCACGCTACTGCCAGGAGATGTGATCTTTACCGGGACGCCGCCGGGCGTCGGCTTTGCCCGCAAGCCGCCGATTTTCTTGCGCCCCGGCGACGTGGCGGAAGTCGAAATCGAACGAGTGGGATTGCTGCGCAACCCAGTCATCGCGGCAACGCGATAACGGATTACCTTCCCAGTCCTGCTCCCGCCGGGAGAAGGTGGCTCCGCAGGAGCGGCGCCCAGAGGGTACCAGAAGTTTGCGTCGCAGGCGCAAGGCGTGTGCGGGTTTCGCCCATTTAGCACCGTTCCATCCATTCGTTTTCTTCGTTGTGTCGTAGTGCCGTTGTGGTTCTCTGTCCTCATTCGTTTCGTAGGTGTTACCACGACGACACAACGACACGACGAAGACCAGCGTCGGTCAAGGCGTGTGAGCCGATCGGCGCTAGCCGCGGGTGAATTTGTGAGGCAATCCGACCAGGAAGAACCCGCAAGCTTGCGCCATGCGGCTCACGAACGCAGAACGCTAGTCTCTCTTTTCCTCTGCGCTCTCTGCGTTGATATCTCTTTGTAATTAAGAAGATTTAAACCGCGGAGGGCGCAGAGGCACGCAGAGGGAAGACAGAGCCGGGCAAGGTCTTCTTCGGCTTCACCCACATCGGTGGACAGGCGCGAAAGGGATCGTTCACCATTCATCGCAAATCGACTGCCAAGAAGTTGCGAGCCAAGTTGCACACAATAAAAAAACGCGCCGGCGCGAGTGGGGCTCGCGCAGGCGCGTATTTTGACACACGAAACATCTTTTTCGGACGTCTCCGTCGCGGGATGGCCGGCTCGTTAGCGCTCGATCCGAAACCTGAAAGTCGCTGGCGACACAGTTGTGTTTTGAGCGGCAAGCCGGTTTTATGAATCGGCGCTAAAAATTGTTCTTTGGTGTCGAATCGCTTTTTGTTGGCGATCACGACGGGTTTCACTTGCGCTACGAAGCGGCGCAGGCTCCGCGTGTCCGGCCCCCATTCTTCAACGATGACAGTTCTGGACCTGGTCTAGAAAAGGCTGAATCCTTGCGGCGAGTCTGTCTCCGATGACCGACAGCCCGTAGATCTCCGGCCCGCTGCAATTGAGCTCCCTCCGTGATGGCACGCCCTTCCACATGAGAATTCGCGATCGCTTGCAGTTGCCCGCCCACGCGACGTTCTGACAGCACGCCGCGCGAGCGCTTGGCCGCAAGCGAAGAGGACAGATGACGAGCCGCAGAACGAGTTCTGTAGAACAAGTTCTTTTGTCCGCGGGAGGAAGAACGGCCCTCTTCGCAGACACGTTAACAGCCCTGCCCAGCGAATGCATTCGCCAGTATCACGCCTCAGTTCCCATGGCTGAACACGAGTATGCCAAGTCGCGCGGCTGATTTCTAGAGGAAGTTTTGGCCAGCGGTAGGCTTGAGGCTGTAGACTGTAGGAACACGGGGAATGAATCACGCGAGCAAATGCGCGGGCTGCCACGTAAGGAGGCGCGCTTAAACAACGAGTTGCGTCCCCTTTTCTTCCCCTGATATTCCTGTCACTGGTTTTTCATTCAATATCTGACCGCTCACGAAGGGGAGATGTAACCGAAAGTGGTGGACTATGAAAACCTACTTCTGCCCAGGCTGCGGGCGTGGTTATGAGTCGAGCGAATGCGGCGGCCATGCCCGGTCGTTTCGTGTCGAGATGCGCTGCCCGCGCTGTGGTACTTCGGTGGAGATCAGCGGCGCCGTGTTCATTGTCTTTGGGTTGCTGATCGGGCTGCTATTGGGGCTGGGGCTGGATACGACATCGCCCATGATCGGCGCTGCCCTGGCCGCGGGTTTTTCGGCGTTCGGCGCGTTTCGATGCTTGCGGCAGTTTCTGGCACGGCACCGAGCCGACGTGGTATGATGGCGCCTGCGTCATCGAGCAGTTGATCCCCTCATCTCATTCGCGCGGAGGCAGCGCCCATGCGAGCGATCCCGACCGTATTTCTCCTGACCCTGCTGGCCGGCCTGGCGATCGCCGACGAGAAAGCCGGCGACGCGGTCAAAGCTAAAGATCAGGCCCAACTGCAAGGGCTATGGCAGGCCGTGGCAATGGAAGCCAATGGCGCAAAGGCGCCGGACGACGAAATCCAGCGATTTCAACTCCTCTTCAAAGAGGGGAAGCTGACGTTTAACCCCAAGGCAGACAACCGGGAACACGCCTTCGAGATCGACGCCGCGGCGAAGCCAAAAGCGCTCGATGTAATTCCGGGCGATGGCGTCAAAAAGGGGACCAAGCTCCCCTGCGCCATCTATGAGCTCACCGGAGACAAGCTCGTCTTTTGCATCAACAAAGAAATGACCGGCGACAAACGCCCAACGCAATTCAAAACCGCGCCCGGCGATGGAATGGTGTTGATTACGTTGGAGCGAGTCAAGCCGGTGAAGTGAAGTTCGCCATGTGAATGCTTGGAGTGAACGGACGCGGAGCGCTGCGCCAAGTAAAGCCGGCGTGGTTCCCAGCGCAGCGAATCGCGAGTGCGGCAGTAACCAAATTTGGCGCCTAATGCGAAAGGATTCGAAGTATGCGACTAAAATCCAATGCTCGTTCGTGCGTTCTGATTGCGTCCTTGGCGATCTTTGCCGCAGTGGCCCCGACGCTGGCGAAAGAAAAAGAAACAAGCCAGCCGGCTGGTAAGAAGAGCCTCGGCGGGTCGGGCGAGATGATCCGCTTTTCATTGCCTGCCGAAGGGGGCAAGGTCGTCGGCCTCAAGATTCACGGCTCGCGCTACGGGGCGGCCCAGGCGCCGGACGAAAAGTTCGTGATCGATTTTCTTAGCCCGGACATGACGGAAGTCTTGCATACGGAGTTGGCTCCTTATTCACTCTTCGAGCGCGGCGAAGAGAAATGGGTGGAAGTGAAGTTCCGCAAGACAGTCGACATTCCGACGAAAGAAGTCTGGGTGGCGGTCGATTTTCGCGCCGGGCGGACGAAAGGGGTCTACGTGAGTTACGATGGCAGCACCGACGGCAAGAAATCTCGCGTGGGACTCCCTGGGCTCGAAGCCAAGCAGCCAGACTTTGCCGGCGATTGGATGATCGAGTTGACGCCGCCGCCGTGATGTGTTGACGCCGGACTGCGCGACGCCCAGCTCGCGGCCTTGACCCGATTTCGTTGCTAAGCCATTAATAAGACACGGCGCGCA
>DASXPZ010000565.1:0-3796 GCA_036493275.1 Pirellulales bacterium | reverse complement strand
CTTCGATGGTCGCGTTCAGCGCCAGCAGATTGGTCTGCTCCGCGATCGTGGTGATCAACTGGGTGACGTCGCCGATCCGGTTTGCGGCAAGCGACAATTCAGCAATCCGCGCGTCGGTCTTTTGCGCCTGGCTGACCGCCTCATTGGCGATCTTGTTGGAATCCGCAACCTGACGTCCGATTTCGTTGATGGAACCGGCCATTTCTTCCGTTGCCGATGCGACCGTTTGGACATTGGTCGAGGTTTCCTCCGAAGCGGTTGCGACAACCGTACTGAGCTGCTGGGTCGCGGCGCTGCTCCTGGTCAGCACGACGGCGGAATTTTCCAACTCGATGGAGGCTACGCCAACTTTCTCGATGATGTTGCCAACCGCCGTCTCAAAGCTTTCGGCCAGACTATAGAGTTCGGCGCGCCGGACCGCCTGCAGCTCGCGATTCTTTTCTTCGCGTTCCGCGGTTTCACGTTCGGCCCTGGCAACAGCCTGCAGTTTAAATTCCTGAACCCCGTGGGCCATCTGGCCGACTTCATCGCGGCGGTCGAGGCCCGGCAGTTGAACTTCGAAATTCCCGGCCGCAAGCTCGCGCATCGCGCTCGACATCGCCACCACCGGTCGCGAAATATTCCGTCCAATCAAGAACGAAACCACCACGCCGGCGAAGGCCATCGCCACAAACACGGCCATCAGCGTCAACTGCTGTTGCTGCAGCCTTATGCCGGCACGCGCAATCTCACGATCCTTGCTATCGCTGCTGCTCGTGATGAGATCGTCGGTCAGTTTCTCGATCACCGCAAAGCTTTGTTCGGCGCCCTTGATGAACATCAGCGCGGATCCGGCGTCGCCATCCGCCATCTCGATCGCATTTTTCGATTTCTTGACATAACCCGCAACGGCGGCTTTCAGTTTTTCAACGACCTCCGGCTTGAGTTCGCCCTGGGTACCTTCGAGCGCCGTCAACGCCTCCGAAATCCTGGCGGCGGCTGAGGTGGCTTCCTTGGCCATTGCCTCGATCTTCTTCTCATCCTTTTCATTGGCCGCGGTAGCCGTCATACGATACAGCTTCGCATGGGCCATCCACGCCGCGGTGGTCAGATCGGCCGCGAGTTCTGATTGCCGGACCGGACCGGCGACAAGCGCGTCGACGGCCGCCTGATTCGAGCGCAGCGCCTCCAGGGCATAGGTGCCCACCCCGACCAGAAACAAAATCAGGAAGGCGGGCGCAAGCTGAACTTTCCAGGACAGACCGACATTTTTAATCCAACCGAACATATCAACCCTTCGCTGCGGTCATCGATCTGCAAGAGTGCTTGTTGCGCGTTCAGTTCTTGTAAATGCCCGCGCACACCGCTGTATTTTCAAGCTTTTCGCAGTACATCTGCTTCGGCTCGACTTTCTTGTCTACCGGATTGACGAATTTGTAGTCCTGCCAGAATGAAGTCTGCTTGCCGGCGAGTTCAACGCGTTCCTTGACGTAGAACTTGCCGTCAACATCCTGCGCATCGATCATGTCCTTGCCGACGAATTTTGGGTTCGAGCCGTGGGCCAGTATCTTGCCGTCGAGTTGATAGACGACGACGTAAAGGTCGCGATCGATGAATTTGGCGTCCTTGTTGGTAAATTCGGGGTAGGCCTTCTCCGGCCCCTCACCCTTGATGGTGGCCACCGCCTTCTTGACCATCGCGACGGCTTCGTCCTTGCTCGCGCCACCGGATGCGGCGGCGGCGCCGGCGAAAGCCAGCATGGCTGCAAGGGCGGAAATCAGCGGCTTGCTCTTCCAAGTGTTCATGTTTCTTTCTCCCGATAGAATGACCCGGCGGGTCTTTGCATGATCGCCGACATGAAAACTGTCATAAAAGAGCGAACCATCCGTTAAGTGCTCGAAAAACGGCCCGATGCGCGGCTTCCGCGACAGCAAGCGATGCCCTCGATCCGCTCCAGGGTTAATGAATTCTACACGAACATTTTAGATAACTTTTAACCGGCCGGCGGCGTTGACCGGCCCTCTGACGAGAGCCCGCGCGATGGCTGAGATAGTGGAGTCTGATGGCCGCCGCTTGGGCCACGCCCTTGGGTCGCGGCTTTCGCTTGCGGCCAAACTGTACTCGATCTTCGCCCTGATCGCGTTTCTGACAGCGGCGATCGCCATTCTGTCGGACTACAATACCCGCCGGAACGCAGAGCTCACACAAGCAATCGAAACTGCCAACCTCGCCGCGCTCAACGTCGAACTCGTCAATTCGCTGGTCTACGCGGTCGTAATGGAGTCCCGTGGCGTCTATATGTCTTCGGCGCCTGCCGACGTGAAGAAATTCGGCGACGGTCTTCTCAAATTCAACGACAAGATTCTTTCGGTGGTCAAGAACTGGCAATCCATCGTCCAGACCGATGACGCCGAGCAGTTCGCCGTTTTCAAGAAGCGCATTGAACAGTTCGTTGAATTTCGCAAGGAACTGGTTCGCCGCGGCGTCGAAATCGGCGCCGCCGCGGGCCGCGAATGGGGCGACAATGACGCCAATCGCCAAGTGCGTTCCGCCCTCAACAAGGATCTCGAAGCCCTTTCCAAGGTCTACGTCGAACGCGGCAAGCAGGTCGCCCGGCAAGGTGAGGTCAACCACACCATGGGCTTTCTGCTGACCTGTCTCGGCGCCCTGACACTGGTCGTGGTCGGCGTCGGTGTGCTTATCATCTCCCGCTCGGTCGCGCGGCCACTTTCGGCGATTACCGACACCATCAAGCGCGTGGCCGGGGGCGATGAAAACGTCGAGATTCCGCACACCCGCCGGGTGGACGAGATCGGTGCATTGGCGCGGGCGATCCGGATCTTCCAGGAGGCAATGGAGCGCAACCGCAATCTTAATTCTCAGGTCTTGCAGGATTCCACGGCACGCGAACAACGCGCGCAGCACATCGAAACCTCCGTCGAATCGTTTAGAGGCGCGATCGGAGACGTGCTACGCGCGGTCACAGATAACGCCTCGGCCATGCGCGATACCGCGCAGTCCATCACCAAGGTGGCATCGGAAGCCAACGGACGCGCGATCGCCGCGGCGAGCGCAACCGAGCAGGCTTCCAGCAATGTGAACGCCGTGGCCGGCGCCGCCGAAGAGCTGTCGGCCTCCGTCGAGGAGATCGGCCGGCAGGTCCGTCAATCGGCTGGTGTCGTCGAGCAGGCCGGCCTGCGGACTGAAAAGTCGGTGGCCGAAATCGAAAGTCTGGCAGCTGCGACCCAGCGCATCGATGGCGTACTTAATCTGATCCAGACGATCGCCGAGCAAACCAATCTTTTGGCGCTGAATGCGACGATCGAAGCCGCTCGCGCCGGCGAGGCCGGGCGCGGCTTCGCGGTGGTCGCTCACGAGGTCAAGGCTCTCGCCGAGCAGACCGCGAAAGCGACCTCCGAAATAGGCCAGAATGTCAGCCTGATTCAGTCATCGACGCGCAACGCGGTGGAATCGGTGCGCGAAATAGGCCACGCCGTGCGCGACATCAATGAAGTCACGTCGAATATTGCCAGTGCTGTCGGGCAGCAGGACGCGGCGACCCGCGATATCTCTGCCAACGCGCAATCGGCCGCCCAAGGCAACGAGACTCTGGTTGCCAACATTGGCTCGCTCGGCGAAGCCATTGGCGAGACCAACAAGGCCGCAACATCGGTGCTCTCGGCCTCCAGCGAGCTAACGTCCACGGCGGAAACCCTGTCGCGTGAGGTCGACAAGTTCTTTCGTAACCTGCGCGCCGACGCGCTTGATGGCGCTGACGCACGGCGGACCAGCACCGCCAACTGAGATCGATATCAGC
>DASXPZ010000564.1:0-6217 GCA_036493275.1 Pirellulales bacterium | reverse complement strand
ATCGCGATAAAGAAGGCGGATTGCCAGCCGTGTTCTTTTGACATCAAGCCGCTCAACGTGTAGCACGCGGCGTTCCCCAGCGGCAATCCGAGCATAAAGATCCCGATCGCGCGAGCGCGTTTGTTTGCCGGAAAGTAGTCGCCGATCAACGAAGTCGACGCCGGCGCGCAAGTCGCTTCGCCCACGCCTACCGCCAGGCGAATGCCGACCATTTGAAGAAAGTTTTGCGCCAGGCCCGAGGCGGCCGTCAGCAGGCTCCAGAAGAAGACGCCCACGGTCAAGATCCGCGTGCGATTACTGCGATCGGCAAAGCGCCCGAGCGGAACGCCCACAATGGCGTAGAGCAGGATGAAGGCCGTGCCAAGCGAGCCGAGGGCGGTATCGCTGAGATCCCAGGCTTTCTTGATATCTTCGCCGACGGCGCCGAGGATCGCGCGATCGTAAAAGTTCATCAAATTGATGGCAAACAGCACGGTGAGCGCAAAACCAGCGCCGCGGCGACTATCCATTCGCGCAACTCCAGCAACAGGGGGCATTAATTGTTCAGAGGCGATGCGCAGAACACCCAAGCGGCCGCGGCCAGACGCGTTGGCGGCGCAGCAAAACTGTTGGGAGCCGAGCGAGCTTGGCATTGTCGAGTCGGCGATGCGCGGCGTCAAGAATTTTCTAAGCGATTTTGCGCCGAAGCGGGGCTAGATTTACCACATCGGGCGGGGTCGTCTGCTCGACGGCTATTTGCCATAGCCGTGCGGATGAGATCGATGCCAGCGCCACGCCGTTTCGACGATCTGCTCTAGCTCCGGATAACGCGGCGTCCAATCGAGCAACGCTTTCGCGCGGCTTGAGTCGGCGACCAGCTCGGGCGGATCGCCGGGGCGGCGCGGGCCTATCTTTTCGGGGATGTTGTGCCCCGTGATCCGGCGACAGGCGTCGATCACCTGACGCACGCTCTGCCCCACGCCGGTCCCCAGGTTCAATTTCAGGCCCTGGCCGGGCTGCAAGCGGTTAAGCGCCTTCAGATGAGCGGCGCCCAGATCGTCGACGTGGATGTAATCGCGAACACATGTGCCGTCTGGCGTGGGGTAGTCTTCGCCGAAGATCGTGATCGAGTCGCGCTGCCCAAGCGCCACTTGCAGCACGATCGGAATCAGGTGCGTCTCGGGCGTGTGATCTTCTCCCAGGTCGCCAACGGGGCTGGCGCCCGCCGCGTTGAAATAGCGGAGCGCCGCGTAGCCGAATCCGTAAGCATGGGCATAATCCGCCAACGCCCGCTCGATGACCAATTTGCAAAAACCGTAGGGATTGATCGGCGCCTGCGTAGTTTCCTCGGTGATCGGCATTCGCTCCGGAGCGCCGTAAGTGGCCGTGGTGCTCGAGAAGACGATTTTCGTGACGCCGCTGGCGCGCATCGCTTCGAGCAGCGTCAGGCTGGCCGCCACGTTGTTCTGATAATAACGGGCCGGATCGACGACCGATTCGCCCACCGAGGCAAAGGCGGCGAAGTGCATCACGGCTTCGATCTTGTGCTCGCTGAGCGCTGTTTCGAGCTTGGGCCGATCGGCCAATTCTCCCACGATCAGCCGGCCCGCGGGAACCGCCTTTTGGTGGCCGAGGATCAGGCTGTCGTAGCACCAGACCTCATGCCCGGCGCGGGTCAGCAACCGAACCGCGTGGCTGCCGATATACCCGGCGCCGCCGGTGACGAGAATTCTCATGGTAATCACTCTTCGAGTCGCTTCGAGGGCCGCAAGGCAGATGGCGCCGCGGTGTATTGTCTGTCGTGACTGGCGGTTCTTTCTTTTCCTTCGCGCCGTCGGACCATGACGGTTGCGCCGATTATAACAGCCGCTTGCGACCGACCAACGCCATCCGCGCCGGCGTCCCTTCGACAAGTTGCAGCAGCGGTGCGAGTTCGTCCGAAGCCCTCTGTAGCTGGCCTTTGCGAAGCCGACGCCATCCTCTGTAGCCGGCCTCTGCGAGGCCAGAGAAGTTGTGTGTGGCTCGACCAGCGCCATGGCTTCCGGGGTCAAAGCCCCGGGCCACAGCGACCTGCTTGCGACAACCAAAAAGCACAGATCATGGCGCCATCGAAACGTCATTTGCTCAGCGCGGTGGCTCAGGCCGAAGCGACCGTCGATCCGAAATGGGTCGATGCGTTCGCCGAGTATCTTCAGACTGAGTGTCACCTGGCCGCGAACACGGTGATCGCCTATCGACGCGACTTGCGTCGCTTTTACGAGTGGCTCGGCCGCCGTTCGATTCCAAGGCTGACCATCACCGATCTGGCCGAATACGCCTCGTGGCTGCACGATCAGCAACTCGCGCCGGCCAGTCTGGCACGGCATCTGGTGTCGCTGAAACTCTACTTCCGCTATTTGCAGCTCGAAGGAATTCTAAAAGAGAATCTGGCCGAGCTGCTCGGCAGCCAAAAACTATGGCAGAGGATCCCCGTTGTTCTGGCGCCCGAAGTGGTCGACCGGATGCTCGATGCTCCGCTGCCGGGCGAGCCCTGCTGGCGGCGCGATCGCGCCATGCTCGAGCTGTTGTACGCCACCGGCTGCCGCGCCAGCGAACTTTCTGGAATGCGGCTGCGCGATATGCACCTGGACGAAGGGCATTGTCTCTGCAACGGCAAAGGAGACAAGCAGCGGCTCGTGCCACTGGGACGCCGCGCCATCGAAGCGACGCGCGACTATCTGGAACACGAGCGGCCGGCGCTGGCCGAGCGCGCCAGCTCGCCGCCGACGTTGGTGCTCCTCTCACGGCGCGGCGGCGCGTTGCGTCGCGAGCGGATCTGGGAGCTGGTGAAACGTTACGCGGTGGCCGGCGGGACGCCCCCTTCGGTCAGTCCCCACACGTTGCGGCACAGCTTCGCCACGCATTTGCTTTCGGGCGGGGCCGACTTGCGGCAAGTGCAAGAAATGCTCGGCCACGCCAGTATCGCCACCACGCAGATCTACACGCACGTCGACCAGGCGCGACTGAAAGCCGTGCATAAGCAATTCCATCCGCGCGGATGAGAAAAGAGGCCGGAACGACCGATCGCGAAATCGGTTAAGATCCGTCGTGCTTCGAGGCACTGCTGGCAAGCCAGCAGTGGCACACCAAGTATTAGCGCGGCGAGAGTGCGTTAGCGCATCGCCGCGGCGAAGATCTTTTCGAAGCGGGCGCGGTTGCCGGCCATGCGCGTCTGGCATGTTTCCACCAGGTCGTCGGCGCTCGCGCAGCCTTGCGCCGCCGCCAGGTTCGCGCGTTCGCGCGGGTCGGTCGGGAGCGTGTTGCGGGCTGTCGAGTTCATCAACCGCAAGCGGCATTCGACGGAGCGGAGATAGAGGTAGCTCTCTACCAGGTATTCCGCGTCCGATTTGTCGAGCAGTTTGGCGTCGCGCAGGGCCGCCAGCGCCGCGAGCGTGCTCGGGGTGCGAATCGTCTTGTGACGTCGACCGTGGGCCAGTTGCAGCATTTGCACGAGGAACTCGATATCGACGATGCCGCCGGGGCCGCGCTTCAGATTGTTGGGAGGGGCCGATTCCTCCAGTCGCCGGCGCATCGCCTGAATCTCGGCCGCTTGCGCCGGCTGCCATTCATGATCGTACGCGGCGTGCGCAGCCAGCTCCGACGCTTGCTCCGGGCCGTCGCCGGCAGCCAGTACCACGCGGGCCTTGGTCAGCGCTTGTCGCTCCCAGACCTGAGCCTCTCCCTCGGCAAAGTATCGCGCGAATTCCGCGTAACTTGTCGCCAGCGCTCCGCTCCGACCGGTGGGACGCAGGCGCGGATCGACCTCATACAAGCGGCCGTACGGGCCGAGCCGCGTGGCCGTCTTCATGATTCGCTGCCCGAGGTCGCTGAAAAAATGCTGATTGTTGGTCGTTTCGCCGTTACGCCGGCGCGCGTGGACCGTTTGTCCGTCGGCGTCGTAGAGAAACACCACGTCAAGATCGCTATGAAAGTTCAGTTCGCGCCCTCCGAGCTTTCCTAGCCCTAAGATCGCCCAACAACAGGGCTGGCCGGCGCGCTCCCCTTCGGCCACGGTCGGAGCGCCGAATTTCTCGGTCAGCTTGTCGTACTCGGCCAGCGCGATCCGCTCCAGGCAAACTTCGGCGATGTTCGTCAGCGCGCCGAACGTCGATTGCACGTCCTCTTTCCCCAGAATATGCCGCACGCCGACGTACAACTGCTGCGTGTTCTTGAAGCTATGCAGGATCGGATCGAGATCTTCGGCCCCGCGGGCGAGCTCGGTCATCGTCTTGCGCAGATCACGAAGCGAGGGGAGCTTGTTGAGAACCAGGCTATCCATCAATTCGTCGATCATGCCGGGATTGCTCATCAGTAAGCCTGAGAGAAATTCGCTGAACGAACAGATTTCGACGCACAGGTCCATCGTCGGCGGATTGAAGCTGAACAGCTCCCACAACACTCCCTTGCCGCCGAGCGAATCGCTAACTTTTTCCAGGTTGCTCAAGGTGGAATCGGGGTCGGGCGTGGCCGCGATTGCCTTGAGTAATCTGGGGGCAATCGACGCCAGAAAATGGCGGCAACGCCGCGTCGAGAGAAAGCGAATCTTCTCGGTCGACAAGGCCAGCAGGTTCTTGTAGGCCTGCGACACGTCCCGAAATGGATAACGCCCCAGCACTTCGGCAATCCGCTCCGGCGGCGGATCGGGATCGAGCACCAGGTCGACCTCGGGCTCGGTATCGGCGTCGTCGCCAAACGCATCGTGCAACAAATGGTCGAGAATCTTGCGGTTGAGCGCCGTTTTTGCGCGATAGTCTTGCTCGAACTTCGCGAGCGCGGCGCCGTTTTTACTTTCGGCGTAGCCCATGCGAATGGCCAGCCGGCGGAGCTCCGACGAATCGGCCGGCATGTCGTGCGTTTGCAGGTCGAACATGATCTGCAAACGATGTTCGATCTTGCGAAGGAAGGCGTAGTTCTCCTCCAGGTAGGATCGCTCTTGCCGGGTCAGGCAGCCGGAGTTTTCCAACTGGGCAATCGCTTCGAGCGTGTTGCCGGTGCGAAGTTGCGGCATGTCGCCGCCGTTGAGCAATTGCAGAAATTGAATCACGAACTCGACGTCGCGAATGCCTCCTTGCCCCGTTTTGACGTCGCGCTCGTCGGTCCCTTGCGACAGGGTGCGCTGCTCGATCCGCCGCTTCAGCGCCTTGATGCCAGTGATATCGGCCAGGCTCAGGTAGCGACGATAAATCCACGGTTCCTGGTATTCGAGAAACTCGCGCCCCAGGTCCAGGTCGCCGGCCACGGGGCGGGCCTTCACATAAGCCTGCCGCTCCCAGGTTCGGCCAAGCACGTCGTAATAGTGCATGGCCTGTTCCAGGCTGTGAACCAGCGGTCCGCGTTGCCCTTCGGGGCGCAAACGGAGATCGACGCGATAAGGAGCGCCCAACTCGGTGGTCTCAGTCAGCAGGCGCACGACGTCACGAACCAGCCGGTCGAAGAACTCGACGTTATCCATCGGGCGCGGCCCGACGGTGCGGCCATCGGCCTCGTACAGAAAAATCAGGTCGATGTCGCTCGAATAATTCAGTTCGGTCCCGCCCAGCTTGCCCATGCCGAGGGCGACGAACCGGCAAGGGACTCCGTCGGGGCGGCGCGGGGCGCCTCGTTTTTCTTCCATGCGGCGGCGCGCGAAGCGGACCGCGCTTTCGACGATCGCGTCGGCCAGGTAAGCAATTTGCGCGGTGACCGTCGCCACATTCTGGCCGCGAATGATGTCGCCGTAGGCGATGCGCGACGTTTCGCGCCGCTTATAGCGGCGCAGCGCGGTCAGCACGGCGTACTCGTCATCGAGCGCGGCGACTTCGGCCGCCAGCTCCTCGACCAGCGTCTCGCGCGCTACCGGCTGCCCTTCGGTCAAGCGGAGCAGATCGTACGCGCCGGGATCGAGGATCAGCACGTCCGCCAGGTATTGGCTGGTGGCAAAAATCTGCAACAGCACCGGCAGTGCCTCGGGATCGCGCTCGAAGAGCGAGCCGAGCGCCAGCGGACTGCGCGAGGCCGCCACGAACCGGTCGAGCGAGTTCAACGCCAGGTCGGGATTGCTCGACGTGGGGAGATGCTTGGCCAATTGATCGCAAATCACAGCCAGCAGATCGAGCGTGACGCCGGCCGTGGCGATATTGACCAGGTTGGCGTGCGCCCGCTCGACGTTGTCGACGCCCCATTCCTTCAACCAACCGGCGGCAACGGCAGGCTTGTCGAG
>DASXPZ010000563.1:0-4727 GCA_036493275.1 Pirellulales bacterium | reverse complement strand
GATGCTTGATCTGGCGACGGGGGGCAATCCGGCGTTTCGGGTTAGCCGGATCGAGGTCGATCGTGGCGGCGTCAGCTACACGGTCGACACTTTGACGACGCTTGCCGCCGAGGATCCGCGGCGCGAGCTATTTTTTCTGTTGGGGGCCGATTCGCTGCTCGACTTGCCAAACTGGCGCGAGCCGGAGCGGATCTTAGAACTCGCGTCGCCGGTCGTGGTCAGTCGGCCTGGCGTCCCTGAGTTCGATTTCAACGCGCTGGCCGGCCTGACTTCGGCCGAGAGGCTATCGGAGTTTCGCCGCAACCAGGTCGAAATGTCGCAGGTTGGTCTCAGCAGCAGCGAAATTCGCCATCGCGTGGCCGCGGGGCGGAGCATTCGCTATCGCACGCCAAGGGCCGTCGAGACCTATATCCAGACGCACGGCCTATACCGAAAGCCGGCCTGAGTGGCGTGCAAAAACTGGCCTTAGAGGAGACCGGCTACAGAAAACGGCGATTTTACGCGGCGATCTTGCGAGCGCTGACGAACCCTCGCAGCTTTGGATCTTCGAGCGCATTGTTGTTTGCGTTCGATTCGCGAGCCAGCACGTCTGCCACAACGTGAAGCTGCTCGGTGGGGTTGAGCCCCAGGTCGAGAAATAGCCACTTCTGTCCTTGAAATTCGCAGCCACCGCTTCCCGAGGCGCCGAGCCATTCGTGATGCACGCGGTAGCCTAGCCGTTCTGCCGCGCGAAGCGCCTGATCCAAAAGGTCGACCGTCAGCATCCTAGCTTCTCCAGGGGCGTAATCTTGTGAAAGGAGCGTGGCGACTCGGGCCGCCATCCGTATTGGGGGGCGGATTATAACGGCTTGTGTTTCAGTTGGCCAGCCGAGTGCGACGATACGCTTTCAGAAGCTAACTCGCTTGCGATCAACAAGTTAAATCCCGCTGACCAGGCAATTCGGCCAGAACAGCGGAATGGCGAGAAGCCTTTCGGCTGGGCGAAGCAAGTTCGCCCTGCCATGTGGCGTAATTCACGCGAACTTTGCGGGAGTGAATCCTCATGGGTGGCGACGAATCGTGCGATCGGGCCGAACTGGAACAACAAATCGTCGCGCTCAAGGAGCGGTTGGCGCAGTCCCAACGCATGAGCGCCATTGGCGAGCTTGCCAGCACCACCACCCACGAATTCAACAATGTCCTGACCACGATCATCAACTACGCCAAACTGGGGCTGCGGCATAAGGACCAGGCGACCCGCGAAAAGTCGTTCGAGAAGATTCTCTCAGCCGGTAATCGCGCCGCGCGGATCACGAGTACCATCTTGGGCTTCGCCCGCAATCGCGCCGGCGCCTTTGAACCGACAAACATGGTCCAGTTAGTCGAAGACACGCTGCTACTGCTGGAACGCGAGATGAATAAGTACCGCGTCACCGTCGAAAAATACTTCGAGCAAGTCCCCAAGACATTGGCCAGTCCGAACCAGATTCAGCAGGTGCTGTTGAACCTGTTGATCAACGCGCGCCAGGCAATGCCGCAGGGGGGACGGGTCATCATGCGGCTCTCGCTCGACGTCGAGAACGACATGGTAGACCTGCAAGTCCGCGACACCGGCTGCGGCATGACGCCCGACGTGATGCGGCGCATCTTCGATTCGTTCTTCAGCACCAAGAGCGGCCCCGACGCCAGCGGCAAGGGGGGGACCGGTCTCGGGCTCTCGATGTGCCGCGAGATCATCGAAGCGCATCACGGCCGAATCCGCGTCGACAGCGCTCCGGGCAAGGGGACGGCGTTCGTGCTGAAGATTCCGGCCTGGCGCGGCGACGCGATGAAACAACCTGCCGGGGCGCCCGCCCATGTTGCTGCGATTGCCGCCGCTACGGTCGCGACGCCGTCGCCGGAATTGGGCGCTATTGCGTCGCCCGCCTCCGTCGCTTCGCTGCCGATCCAGGGAAACTGAAGGGTCCGCGAAAGCACCGGCCTTGCTCAATGAACTGGTGGCCCGGCGCCATAGGGGATGAGGACTGGCGGAGTTTCGCAATCGGCCGGGGGCGTGGGCGTTTGGCAGTTCGCTCCGGGCAAGGCGCCCGGATTCACGCGAGCCAGCAGCTTGGTGATGATCTTCTGCTCCAGCACCGTATCGCGCCCCATTTCGATCCAGCCCGTGGTATAGGGCTGCGGACCGACGGGCCCCTGAGCGCGCGAATAAATTGGAAAGCTGTCGATCAGCGTCGAAGGCCCCTGCGTCTGATCGTTGTAACGATCCATCGATTCGTCATTGCGAAAATTCGAACCGGCGGCGCTGGCTTGCTCCGGGCGGCGCAGATCTTCCAGGTACTTGTAGACTGTCACGTCGACCAGGTATCCGTTCTCCGTCGGCACGACTTGGACGGTCGCCTGGCGACGCATCGTCTGAAACGTGGATTCGAGTCGCTGGTAATAGCCGGTCGAATCTCGCTTCCACGGTTCGAGCAGAGTGGCGCTCGGCTCAGGCACGGTGTCGATGCGTCCCAGCGTGGGCACGTTGTCGACCAGCCGCACGCGGTCTTCACGCTCGATCTGGAAATAATTGTCGACGACGTCGACGAGTTGATCCCACAGGAAGTCTCGATTGACCGGCGGAGTCAGCACCGGATTCTCGAACGGAATCTGCGGCTGATTGATCGATGCGCAGCCCGGCGCAGCGCACACGGCGCAGAGCAGGCAACAGATCGACAACAGGGAGCGCATGGATAATGATCTCACGGCGCAGCCGCACGCGCGACGGGCGCTGATCGCGGATTGGAAACCTAGAAACCGAATGGCAAAGACGTGACCCACTTCTGGCTGAAATGGGCCGCATAGTCTCGGCGAATCGCCGCCGGCCTGCAATAGCAGCTATCGTCTTGCAAAGCGGGGCGACTTCGAATGTCCGCCCTTGACGACCGAAGGTCACGGGCGCTGCTGGCGCCGCGCACAGCGCGACTGGCCGACTTCACGGCAGAATGGGCAATTACGTTGGACTGCGAAGAATCGGCAGAGCGATCCTGACGGTTGTGCCTGCGCCCGGCTGGCTGTCAATTTCGATCCGGCCCTGGTGATCTTGGATGGCGCTGCGAACCAGGCTCAATCCCAGGCCAACTCCGCCCGACTGGCGGCGATTCGTGAAGAAGGGCTCGAAAACCTCGGACTGCATCTCGGGCGGAATGCCGCAGCCATTGTCCATGACGACGACGCTACAGTAGTCATCGGAGGATTCGGTCGCGATTCGCACAACGATGTCCGTCGCGCCGGATTCAATGGCGTTTTGTACCACGTTTCCGATCGCCTGCTCGATGGCCGTGGCGTTCATTTCCAGGCGCGCTTCGGCTTCTGCCAGTTCCAACAAGAGTCGCGCGCCGTGCAACTCGGCGGTATGGCGCTTTCGCTCGACCGCTTTCCGCACCACGTCGCTCAGTGAAGCGGCCGTCTTATCGACCGTTTGTTCGCGGACGAAGCTGAGCACATTTTTTACGATCCGGCCTGTGCGGATGGCGTCTTCTTGAATCGATTTCAGGCAGCGCGTCATAGCCTCTGCTTCTCCCGCCGTTTGGGCTTGCATGGCGCTCTCGACGGCCAACAAAATGGCGCCGATCGGATTGTTGATTTCGTGCACGATCCCGCCGGCCAGCGCGCCGATCGACGCCAGTCGCTCCGCCAAGCGCAGCGCCTTTTGCGACTGATCGAGCGCGTGCGTCCGCGATCGCAGCAAATCTTCCAACTGCTCGCGATGGCGCGCCAGCTCCGCCTCGTTCTCAAGGTTTTGAGTGATGTCTTCGATCATGCCCAAACCAAACAATGGGCGGGCGTTGGCGTCGCGCAGCGCAGTCACTGTGGCGCGAGTCCAGATCAGGCGGCCATCTTTGGCGATGTAACGCTTGTTCCTGGTATAAGTGGTCAAATCACCTGAGACGAGCCGATTGGTGAGTTCGCGTCCTTCGGCCAGGTCTTCCGGATAGGTAATGTCGATCGGCGTGAGCTGCGCAAGCTCGTCCTGCGTGTAGCCAAGCAACTGGCAGAAGGCCGCGTTCGCCTTGACGTACCGGAGCTCGTCGTTGGTCAAGACCATGCCGATGGGGCAGGCCTCGAACGCGAGACGAAAACGCTCTCCGCTCACATCGTCTCGACGATCAGCGGTGGCGTCTTCGGCGCCTTCCTTGGCGGGCAGATCTTCCGACTGCATCGGACCTCCACCTGCGCGCTATTGCGCAGGGCGTGTACCCCTGTCATCCGTGCGCTTGGCCCTGCGCAATAGGAGCCGATGGCTCCAAGTCCCATAACATCTAGCGTAGTTGGGACGATTTTTGATTCAACTGAGCTGCGCTGGCGCCGCTTAAATAGATCCGGAGGAGTTCCGGTTATGACGGACATCTGCGTCTTGCTACGTCATTTCGCCCCTTTTTTCGGGCTGAGACGCCGCGCAGGGCGCTGGCGTAGAGCGCGATCGGCAGCACAGGCCATACGACCCAAATCGCCAAGTCCGACCACGGCGGCGGCGCGCTCGCTACCCAGACGTCGAGCGATAGCTCCGCGGTCTCTCCCTCTCTGGTCACTTGCGCCGTGATGGTCCACTCGCCGGCGGCTGGCAATTCGAGCCAGGCGGCCTGAAAAAGTTGGTTGGTCGCCGCTTCGCGCGTGGCGAATTGTCGCGTTTCGAAACCACTACTTGCTTTTCGAGCGATGATTTCAATCGACGTGTCGGCGATAGTCTCTTTCGTCTCCGCCCGCTG
>DASXPZ010000562.1:0-5146 GCA_036493275.1 Pirellulales bacterium | reverse complement strand
TCACGACTTTCAGCCAGTTAATGACCGTAGGGGGCGCGCTTTTGATGCTCTGCGCCGCCCAACAGGTCGTGCTCGACTGCCTCGCTCGTTTGGCGCAATGATCGAAGGCCGATAGGCAAGGCCAATGTCACGCAGGGGACTGCGTCACCTACGAGTGGGACGGTTGATTTACGATCGCAGCTACGATCTGCTATTCGTTTAAGGGTTGAGGGACTTCACCCCCGTGAGCGGTGAAAATCACGCTGAATTGCTTTTTTTCGGTGAGCGGTCCCGGAATCCGTCGGACGGAACCATCGGCCATGAGCGCGATCAGCATCTTTTGCGATCCCGTGAGCAATCCCTTGCCCGGGTGCTCCTGATCGATCTCGATGTCGTCCGGCTGGGTCCAAACGACGGCGTGATCGTCGGTCCCCTCGACCGCCAGGATCGTATTGCTCAATCCGTCGGTAATTTGTTTGGGAGTCAGGCCCTCGGCGCCGCCGAAAATGCCTCCCGGAAAAATCGGCGCCAGGTAAGTCGTCCGGCCGGCGGCGGCCGACGACAAGGGGCTGCTCAGCGTCTCAGGCATGCGGTCGATGAGCCGGCGATTGTGTTCACTATCCCACGGTTCGTCGAGATGGAATTCCTTGTAGAGTTTATTTCCTTCGGTGGTTTCCAGAAACGGGAGGATCGCCACGCGCCAGCTCAACAACGGCTTACCTTCTTTGCTCAAGATCGCGCGGGGCGGGAACGTCCCACTCGCACTAAGATAATTATGCATCGCCAGCCCGATTTGCTTGAGATTGTTTACCGATCTCGCCGTGCTGGCCGCTTCGCGCGCCTGGAAAAATGGGGGCGCTAGCAGCGAGACAATCGTTTTCAACCCGCCGTTGGTCTCGTTCCAATCGAGCGAAAGCCGGTCGCCGCTGATCGTGGGGACAAGCAAGCGGGTCAGGTCCTCGAATTTGGGAAACATGGCTGCGACGATCGGTTGGCTGCCGAGGGCCTTGAGGACGTTCGCAAGCTCGTTCGTGAGCGTCTTCGCCGCCTCAGCGTCGGCCGTTTGCACGATCAGCTTCAGCGAAGCCTGCTTCGGGGGGACCGTCAGGCCAACGGCCATCCAGCGCAGCCCGCTGGTGAACGGTTTGATCGATCCGCCTCCGGCGAGCGCCGGCAGGATCGGCAGCATTTCTTCCACCACGCGGCGCGTCTCGGCCGAGGGGACAATCAACAACTGCGCCGCGCTGTCGCCGACCGCCTCGAAGGCCTGCGCAATTTCTGGCCGCGCCGTCGCTCCAGACGCCCCATCGCGCTTCTTCAATCGATCAACCACCCGGGGCGATCCAATCACCAGAAGATCTCTCGTGATCGCCGAGGCAGCTTTTGGTCCGGCCAACCCCGGCGCCTTGAAGATTTCTTGGGCCTTGATGACATTGGCCGTTTTATTGTTGGCCGAGATCGGAACGACGATCGTCAGGGGATAGCTCGGCACGTCGGCCACGTTGATCAAAACAAACAGGTCCTTCAATTCCAATTGCTTCAATTCTTCCAGGCTTTTACGCAACCCGGTAGAAACGGTGGCAAAGTCGCCCGGCGCTTCCTTGCCTGGCTGAACAAGCTCGGCCAGCTTCGCCACGCTGGCGCCGGGATCGATCGCCGACAAATCGAGGTGCAAAACGACCAATGTCTGATCGTCGACGACAGGAGCGATGATCTCGTAGAGCCGATCGGCGTTCCCTTTCTGAGCAAGGGCGACGGTCGCAGTCAGCGCCGCAATGACAAAACAACTGGGAACGAGAAGAGTTCGCATCGGTATATCCTTCATGGCTTAAATTGAAATGTGCCGTCCGATCGTTTGAAGACTAAAGGCGATTACTGCGTGATCGTGATTTCGTAATGCAACCCAGCGAATGACGAAGAAATGTTCGGGATTCGTGGGCTGGTCAACGTGGCGGTTGCTCCATAAATCGAGTAGCCGAACGGCTGGCCGGTCGTGGGATCGACAAGAACGGGCGCCAGCCGGATCTCGGCGAGCGTCTTCGGCAGCTTTCCTCCGTGGGCTGCGGCGTGAATTCGCAGGGCCTCGACCGCGGCTAGGCTCGCGATCCGTCGATCGAGCCGGATAGTCGCCACCGTGGAAGCGCGGACCGACGGCAGTACCCCCGCCAGTGGAAAGCCCTCAAGGGTTTCATTCGACTTCGCAATCGCCTCGTCCGCTTCCGTGGCGCCAGGCTCGCGTTGCCAGACCGGCAGGAACATCCATTTGAACATGTTGTCTCGCAGGCGATCGAACGATTCGATCTTGTGGATGGCAATCACCTGCGGAACAGCCATCTTGTCGACGACCTCAGGCGACATGCCCCCCTTGATCAGCGCTTGCCTGGCGACCGGATACTCCTTGATCGCCAGCATCGTCGACAACATTCGGGTCGAGTCGGACGAATCTCCTTGTCCATTGATGACCATCAGCAGTTCATCCAATCGGTTGACGAGCTTGCGCCACTCGTCGGGCGTGAACTTCTCAGTGCGGATATCATGCACGCCGGGAACAGCGAAGTCGACAAAATGAGTTTCAGCACTCAGCGCCAGTTGCATATCGATGAATGGGCGGGGGAGCGCGATCAAGGCCCAATAGAGGTTCGGAGCGTTTGGGTCGCGCATCATCGTTTCGACCTCTTCCAGCATCAGGCCGGCGACCGCCGCGCCGACCAGTGCGGTGACGATCGTTGGCGCTTCGACCAGATGCCGGGCCATCGCGAATCCGGTCTGCAACGTCTGCACCGCTTCGTCGTACTTGTGATCGTGAATCTGTAAACGGGCTTGAATCGCCAGGACGCGGGCGAGGTTGCGCATCGCTTGCATTTCATCGAGCCTTAACTCCCAGAGTTTTTCCGTCCGCACGGCGAGCTGCCAATCGCAGGTTTCCATGCGCGCGGCGCGCGCGGCCTCGGCCAGTTGGTACGAAAAAATCGCCAAATCGCGATCGACCTTGTCTCGCGGGAGCTTGTCGACGGGCGTCTCACGCCAATCGTCGCCCATCCGCCTCTCGGCGTCGGCGGTATAAGGACGACTCTGGGCAATTTTGCAATAGACGATCGCCGCGTTCCCTGGCTTAAGATCGAGAAAAGTCGGCAGCAAACGATACTTTAGGGCCGGCGACGGCTCGCCGCGGGCCGGTCCGTCGAACTTGATCACTGGGATCACATTCGCGTCGTCCGCCGCTTTCGCGATCGCGATCATCATCATGCTTAGCCCTAGCGCGATCGGCAGGGCGAATAGAGATTGTTTGCGCATATTGGTCCTCCAAGAATCTGGGCTTAGTCGTCGGATCAACAGAAAGATGGTTCGAACCGCGGGGTTTCGCTACGCTCCCGGCGCGGCCGGACGGGAACGGGAAATTTGTTGGTCTTCGATCCATTGGCGACGCAAGTCGGAATAGCTGACCGGCGTTACCGGCCGATCTCCGCCAGGAATTGCCGGCGTTCCGTTGAAGATGGATGCAGTGGGATCGTCCATAGACCTCGATTCGCGAAGTCGACGCCAGGCCAGCGACTGGTCTCCTTCCAATATCAGAGCCAACGCGCTAGCGCTTGAGTTGCGGTTGGTCACCGGTTGCAGATCAGAAGGCGATACTGTCGCGTCGGCCGGTTGTCCCATGCCAGGAAATGTTGTCTGGCCTGCCCCCGGATCGCCAACAATTGGCGACTCGACGCGATCGACCGAGGCAGGATCGACTGGCCTTCGATCATTTGGCTCGCCTGCCTCTTTCGCGTTCCAGGCAACGATCAACCGGCCGGGCTCGAAGTCGATCGCCAGCAGTCGTGTCGCGGCGAAGGCAGCGAAAATCGCCGCCGCTGCCGCCAGGCTCATTCCCCAGCGCCGCGGCAAGCGGCCCCGGCGCTGCTGCCGCGCCATGCGCAAACAGACCGCGGCCAGATCGACCTGGGTCTGATGTCGCGGCGCGCTGTCGAGGTGTTGCAATGCGCGCCGGGTCGCTAGCCACTCGGCCTGGCAGGCTGCGCAACCGGCCAGATGTTCATGGCAGCGGACGGCGCTCTCCTCATCGAGCTCGTTGTAAGCCAAGACCGGCAACTGATCGAGAACTTCTTCGCAACGCATCGTACGATTCCTCGTTAATCAGACTCACTTCATTTGATTGCTTGAGTCAACAAGCCAAACTCGCTTCTGGCCCTCACCCCGGCCCCGCGTACCCTCTGGGTGCGAGGGGAGAGGGGGACAAAAATCCTCGCTCCTCTTCCCTATTTCCTCTTGCCTCTCGCCTAGCTTTCTCCCGTCACTCCCCGACGACTGAGCTCCAGGCGCAATTCGCGCAGCGCCACGCCCATTCGCGACTTGATCGTGCCGAGCGGCATGCCGGTCGTTTCGGCCACCTCGGCGAAAGACAACTTTCCAAAATGTTTGAGCACCAACACTTCACGTAATTCATCGGGGAGTGCCCGCACGGCTGCGTCGACAATTTGCGACGTCTCCAGCATTTCGATCTCGTCGGCCGGCGACGGCGCGATCGACGGTTGATCGTGGGCGTCGAGCGGTTGCTGTATACGACGGACCTCGCGTCGGCGGTTATCTCGCGCGACATTCAACGCAATTCGGTAGACCCAGGTCGAAAAGGCATGACTCGGACGATAGCGCTCTCGCGCCCGTAAGATCCGCACAAACACTTCCTGGCAAAGGTCGTCGACGTCGGCCCCAGGCCCGGCCAAGTGGCCTACCATCCGACCGAGTGGTTGTTCCCAACGGCGCACAATCTCCTCGAACGCCACGGCGTCGCCCTGGCGGCAGCGAGACATCAGATCGTGGTCGCTCGGATCGGTTGGGCGTGGCATGAGACGAATCAATCGGACGAGTTGGGCCGCCACCGCGGTCCTATTCACTCTATTACACGCTCAGGGCCGCCGTCTGGCTGAAAGAAAATGGCGGAAAAGCGCGGGACGGTAAATACCCGGCTCCCGCCAGCTATAATCGCCTTCACGCCGGAAGAATGGCCAGAAAACCGTAACCGAGGGATACCGATGGCGATTTGCTCAATGACGCTGCTGCGACCGGCGCGGCTTCTACGCTTCTGTGTGGCAGCATGCGTTCTGACGTCTGCCCTTTCGATTGTTTCCGAAGAGGCCATCGGAGCCCCCGCTGCCAGTCGTCGGCC
>DASXPZ010000561.1:0-2842 GCA_036493275.1 Pirellulales bacterium | reverse complement strand
ATTTGATCGCGGCGGATCGCGCCGGGCCGTGAAAGGGGATCCCTCCCTGGTGTCCCATGTTGTAGCAGAGCACCAACAGCGACAGCGCCTCTTCCGGCGTGAAATCTTTCGACGGCAAATAGCTCATGCCGCGAATGCGGTACTGCTCTTCGACTTCGTCGAACAACAGGGAAACGCCCGCGGCCCGCAATACGTCGAAATCGCGAAAGATGGTCCTGCGACTGACGCCGCACTCAAGCGCGAGCGAGTGCGCGTTGTGTCCACTACCGGCCTGTAACAGACCGATTAACTCCACGAGCCGGGTTAGTCGAGAGGAGTTCTTCATTGAACAGCCGTTGGTCTACCTGCGGAGCGGCGTACTGAGCTCGGAAGACGGGCGAGCCGGCCTGCGCGGTGTTCGCCGGCGCCACCGCCATCGCCGGGGCCGGGATGGATTGCCCCGGAGTCGTCCGCCCGGTCGATCCCCAATCGTACGCCAAATTATTGGCCGCCGCCGGAGGCGCCAGCGCCGCCACCGGCTGGTTGCCGACGCTACCGGTCTGCGTGGACGCCGGCGGGGGGAGATCGGACGGACTCCCCTGACTGGCCGGCGGAGGAAGCGTTTCTGGTTGGGGCTGCGGAGCGGCGTTCTGCTGGTTGAAGATCATCGCTCCTTGATCGTTGACCTTCTGATTGATCGGTCCGCGGCTAAAGACGTTGGGCTGAGTGAAGCCGTAGTTCACGAGGAAGCCATTGCTACGCTCGCGAGCCCGCTTGTTCGCGTCGAAGTAGGCCTTGCCGGGCCAGGGGCCTTCGGCCAGGAAGACGTTGTTGTATTCCAGCAGCGAACCTTTGCGGAGGTGAACCGTGCGAATCGCCAGGTTGTAATCGACCAGCGAGCGGAAGTAATCGCTTTCGGCCACGGCCAAACGGCGCTGAGCGTCCAACAACAAGTCGAGCGTCACGGTGTCGGTGTCGTACGCGGCCCGCACTGCTTGCACGTTGACTTCGGCGGCGATCCGGCGGTTGAAGTTGGTTTCCGTCAGACGATAGGATCGGTCCAAGTCGCGAACCGCCGACGCCAACTGGTGCGAAACCTCCAGTTCCTGATCTTGCAAGATTGCTCGTTCGCGAGCGAGCTGCAATTGTGCATTGCGGACGCCCGCCAACTGGGCACGGAACCCGATCGGCACGGCCGCTTGCAAGCCGAGCTGCCATTCCTGGTAGTTGCCGCCGGTCATCACGGCCATGGCGTTCGAGAAAGTCGGCTGGCCGGCGCCGGCGGCGCTGGTGCTCCAAAGATCGTTGCCGAAACCATACCAGCGGTAGAGACCGGTGGCGTCGAGCCGCGGCAGTAGGAAGTTCTTGGACGCGATCAACTGCAATTCGCGTTGCTTGATCACCCACTTTTGACGGCGCAATTCCGGATAGCGAGCCTCGCTTTCAACCAGGATCTCTTCCCAGTCGAAATTGACCTCGGCCGTGGTCGGATCGTCGGCCGGACGTATCAGCCGACCGTCGGTGGCGGACAGGCCCATCATGTAACGCAGTCGATTTTCGACTTCGTACACGTTGCTCACGGCGTTTTCGACCTGGCCGCGGAACAGGAAGTATTGTTCGCGGGCCTGGGCCTCTTTCTCCGCCTCACCGCCGCGGGCGCCCACGTCGTACAAGGCTTTCACTTTTCGCCACGTCGACAGAGCGCTGTCGCGACCGACGACCAGGGCGTCGAGATTGCGGTACGCGAAATAGAGCTCCCAATAGGCCAGCTCGGTTTCGCCGACTACGTCGCGAATATCGGCCTCGAAATCGGCAATCGCGATATCCATCTGCGTCCGCGCGATGCTCACGCCGTTGTACACGCCGGGGATGTTCGCAAAACCCGACACGCCCGGGATACCGCTGGGACCGGCGATGCGATTGAACTGAAGCCCACCGCCCTGCAAGAAGGGATGGCGGAATTCCGCTTCCACATTCGTAGTCCAAGCACTGGGAAACAAGTTTGTGATGTTGTTGATGGAGTCATACCCGGTGTTATTGCGGATGAACAGGCGATCGCCCGCTGCAGTGGTCTTGGCTAACTGCGTCTGAAACGTCGCTGAGTCGTCTTGCAATATGGAGGCGAAGATCGGGTTGGAGCTCTTGAAGTTCACTGGGTGGTCTTGCTTCTGCCACATCACGTTGGTCGTCCACTGCGTGTCGAACTGCGCGAGAGTGGCTTCGACGCCGAAGCGGGGATCGCTTTCGACCACCGCCGGGTTGTAGACCGTTTGAACGGCAGTCGGAGCTTGCGAAATCTGCGTGGGCGGACGCAACACTTGCCCGCCAATCGTGCGCATGACCTTGCTGTTGGAAAGGGTGATCCGTATTGCGTCTTCGAGCTTGAGGGCCCAGAATTCCTTCGGCTCGGGGTTATCGAGCGTGAGCGGAGGCGAGGAGGCGCTTACATCGGCGATCGTGTCGGCCTGCACGTCCGGGTATTCCACCTCGGTGGCTACTCCCTTGTAGTGGTCGAGATTGCCGTCATCGAAGAAGTAAAACGGTCGACTGGGCCTGCAGCCCGTGACCAATACGACGACCGCGGCAAGCACGGCCCAAAATTTCGCGTCTCGCAGGCTCATGAATTCGTGTCCCTAAACGGCGCGGTTGCCGGAGTGTTGCAGTCCGCTTCATGCGGCGAAAGCTACTCTGCTTACCGGAGGGCTGGGCCCTAATCTGGGCGCATTCCCCCGGCAGGCAATAATCGTCAAATCTCATATCGGCGTCGTAATCGGCAAACTTCGGCAAATTCAGTTAATCCAAAGGGTCTATGTCATTTGCTAACTGCATGCAGACTTCCTAAATTCGCGCAGGGTCGAGCTGG